>JBEQUF010000029.1:0-3149 GCA_040349295.1 Actinomycetota bacterium
CGAGCGAGGCCGCGGCGCTGCGCCCCGCGCTCGCCCCGTCGCTCGTCGAGGCCGCACGCCAGAACCTCGCGTGGGGCAACGCGGACATCGCGCTCTTCGAGATCGCCCGCGTCTACCTCAGGAGCGACGCGCAGCTCCCGAACGAGCGCTGGCATGTCGCCGGCGTCGTCGAGGGCGGGATCGCCGAGGCGGCGTGGGCGGTCGAGCAGCTGTATACGGCGTTCGGCGTCCCGCTCCAGATCGAGCGCGGCGAGGAACCGCTGCTCCATCCCGGCAAGGCCGCGCGGACAGCCGAGGGCTGGTTCGGCGAGCTGCACCCGACCGTGCTCGACGGCACGTGGGGCGCGTTCGAGCTCGATCTCGACGCGCTCGTCGAGGCGGCGCCGGGGCCGGTGCAGGCAGTCGAGGTCAGCCCGTTCCCCGAGGTGCGCCAGGATCTCGCCTTCGTCGTCGACGAGGGCGTGCCCGCGGCCGCGCTTCTCGCGGCGCTGCGCGAGGCCGGCGCGCCGGAGCTTCGCGCCGCGGTCGTCTTCGACGAGTACCGCGGCGCGCAGGTGGGCGAGGGCAAGCGGTCGCTCGCCTTCCGCGTCTCGTTCGGCTCGCCCGAGCGGACGCTCACCGACGAGGAAGCGGCCGGCGTGCGGGCGCGGATCGTCGCCGTGCTTGCCGAGCGCTTCGGCGCCGAGCTCCGCGCATAGCTGCTCGTTATCGAGCACATGTCGTAGCCGTATCTTTTTAAAGTCGTATTCCGTTGCTCGCCCGAACCCTTCCACGGCGTTCGGGAAAAGCGACAGGACAGAGGAGAACCAACACCATGAGGCGACTTCACGTACGCCTCGCGGCCGCATGCGTGCTCGCGGTTGCGACGGCGGTCTTCACAGGTTCGGCACTCGCCGGCGGCGGCCATGGAAACGACGGCAGCTGGGGAACGCAAGGCGGCTACGGCCAGCAGCAGGGTCAGCCCCAGCAGCAGCCGAGCTCGGGGTACGGCAGCGACCACCACGCGACGGAGGGTCAGCAGCAGCAGCAGAGTCAGACCCAGCAGCAGCCGGGCGTGAAGCCTTCCAGCTCGACGCAGCACTGGACGCACACGACGGTCGGGTCGAAGCCGGACACGTCGAAGCGCTACGGCAACGGGACGACGGCGGCGCAGATCGCCGCGTCGCGCGGCGCGCCGGCGAGCCAGCCCCTGACCGGTCCGGGCAACAGCCAGCCGCACAAGACGTTTGACTGCGGCCATAAGGACAACAGGAGCGGCGGCGTCGACGTGCACGCGATCAAGAGCTACGCGTCGGCCGGCTGTGCAGCGAGCCCGCAGCCGCAGCAGCAGCAGGAGAAGCCGGTCTACGTGAGCTACTGCCAGCACGAGGGGAACCGGTGGGTCTACAAGACGACGACGACCGAGCAGCTGGCGAAGATCGTCCAGTCGCAGGACGTGATCGCGCCGTCGTTCATCTACAACGGGCATTCGTACTCGAAGCACTGGGACAGCGAGGGGCAGTCGATCTTCAGCCACTGCCGGCACAGCGGCTCGTTCACGCCGCCCGCGGCGCCGGCTCCGGCCCCGCAGCAGAGCGACAAGGTCACGATCTGCCATGCCACCGGCTCCGCGTCGCACCCGTACCTCGAGATCACGGTCGACGCGCATGCGCTGAAGCACGGGCACACGACGGCCAAGGGCGACATCATCCCGGCGCCGGCGGGCGGCTGCCCGGCCGCGACGCCGCCGGTCGTCCCGACCGTCTCCTTCTGCGAGAACGGCACGCTGATGACGGCGCCCGCGACGGTCGTGGTCGCGTCGAAGCTGAACGGGACGGACATCGTCCCGCCGTTCACCTTCAACGGCCAGACCTACTCGGCGAACTGGCCGGCGGGTGAGGCGACCTTCGACAACCACTGCACGACGCCGGCACCGGTCGTCACGCCGACCACGCAGGCGACGACGACGCAGGCGACGACCACGACCGCTGCGACCACGACGGTCGCGGCGACCACGACCACGACGACCGCTACGACCGCGACGACGCAGGTCGCGCCCGCGGCGGCGACGACGACCACGACGGCGGCTGCGGCCGCGGTCGCTCCGGCCACCCCGGCCGGCGGCGTCCTCGGGGCGCAGACGTCGCTGACGCCGAAGCACGCGGCGGCGCCGCGCGGCGGTGTGCTCGGGACGGTGGCGAACGTCGCCGGCACGAGCCTCCCGTTCACCGGCTTCCCGGTGTGGCTGGCGGTGCTCGTTGCGCTCGCGCTGATCCTGGCGGGCTTCGCGCTCCGCCGGCGCACGCTCGGCACGCGCGGCCTCTAGACCGCGACGCGGAGGGGGCGGCCGCAGCGGCCGCCCCCTCCGATCAGCCGGCGAAGTAGGTGCCGTGCCGAAGGTCGTCGAGGAGCCCCGCCTCGACGGGCTCCCAGCCGAGGAGCTCGCGCGTCGGGCCGCTCTCGGCCGCCGCGTCCATCGCGAGGAACGCTGCCAGCCAGCCGAAGTGCGACGGCTCGGCGCTCGCGACCGGCAGGCCGAGCTGCTCGCCGATGACGGACGCGATCTCCCGCAGCTCGATGCCGTCGTCGCCGGCGACCTGCAGCGCGCTCCCGGCCGGGGCGTGCTCGGCGGCGAGCCGGAACGCCCGCGCCGCGTCGAGACGATGGACGGCGGACCAGCGATTCGTCCCGTCGCCGGGATACGCCGAGATGCCGGTCCGGCGCGCCACGTCGATCAGCGCCGGCACGAACGCCTTGTCCCCGTCGCCGTGCACCGTCGGCGGCAGGCCGACGAGCACCGGCCGGACGCCGCGCGCCGCGAGCGCGAGCGCCGCGCGACCAGCCGCGAAGCGGTGGCCACCCGGCGCCGACGCGTCGACGTCGTCGCCGATCCGCCGCGCGACGCCGACGCCGGATGCGAAGACGAGCGGGCGGCCGCTGCCCGCGAGCTCGTCGCCGAACGCCGCGATCGCGGCCTCGTCGGCCGCGGCCGACGCGCCGATGTTCGAGAAGTCGTGGATGTAGGCGAGGTGGACGACGGCGTCGGCGTCCGCGGCGCCCGCCCGCAGGCCGGCCAGATCGTCGAGGTCGCCGCGCCGCACCTCGGCGCCGGCGGCGGCGATCCGCTCGGCAGCCTCGTCGGAGCGGGCGAGGCCGACGACCTCGTGTCC
>JBEQUF010000044.1:0-10452 GCA_040349295.1 Actinomycetota bacterium
GTTGGCGATCGCCTCGGCCGCCTCGTACGCCGCGATCTGCTCCTCGGCATAGTCGCGCGACCACCAGAGCTGCTCGACCGGCACGCCGTCGCGGTAGCCGAAGACCTTCCGCGTCGGGCGCACCTGCGGGCCCCACGTCTGCGGCTCCGGCAGGCCCGAGCGCGCGAATGCCTCCTCGAGCGACAGCTGCTCCTCGGTGACGACGAGCATCTCGACGTCGGAGGTCTCGTCGTCCATCCCGCGCGAGACGCTGCCGGTGAGCACGACCTCCACGACGTCGGCGGGCAGCTCGTCGGCGACCCGCTGCGCGAGTGCACGCAACACGAGTTCGAATCTACCCTGGTATCTGCCATGGCAGTCGTGATCGCATCGAGCCTCCGCAAGGAGCTCGCGGGGAACGTCCTCTTCGACGGCGTCTCGTTCAGCGTCGAGCGCCGGGACCGCGTCGCGCTCTCCGGGCCGAACGGCGCCGGCAAGACGACGCTGCTCCGGATCCTCGCCGGCGAGACCGAGAAGCACGGCGGCGAGCTCGCATTCGAGAAGGGAACGCGCGTCGCCCTGCACGACCAGCGGCCGCCGCTCGACCAGAAGCTGACGCTGCGCGAGTACGTCATCTCCGGCGCCACCGACCTCGTCGCCCTCGAGGAGGAGCTGAAGCGCCTCGAGCAGGCGATGGCGGCGGGCGCGCACGACCAGGCGACGCTGAACCGGTACGCGTCCGCGCAGGCGCGGCTCGAGCACGCGGGCGGCTATCTCTGGCGCGAGCGCGCGACCTCGGTCCTCCGAGGTCTCGGCTTCAAGGACGAGCATCTCGACCGGCAGCTGAGGACATTCTCCGGCGGCGAGCTGACGCGCGCCTCGCTCGCGCGCGCGCTCGGTGGCGACCCGGACCTGCTGCTGCTCGACGAGCCGACGAACCACCTCGACGTCGCCTCGCTCGAGTGGCTCGAGAAGGAGCTGCAGACGATCGACGCGGCCGTCATCCTCGTCGCGCACGACCGCTGGTTCCTCGAGGCCGTGACGACGGCGACGCTCGAGGTCGTGGCCGGCCGCGGCACGTTCTTCCCCGGCCCGTGGCACGCGTGGCGGCGCGAGAAGGCGGCGCGGCTCGTGCACGCGCAGAAGGAGGCGGAGCGGATCCAGGCCGACATCGAGCGGCTCGACCGGTTCGTCGAGCGGTTCCGGTACAAGAAGGAGAAGGCGAAGCAGGCGCAGGCGAAGCTGACGCAGATCGGCCGCCTCGAGCAGGAGCGCTCGCAGCAGGCGGCGGAGATCGCGCTGCTCACCCGGCGGAAGCGCGGCCTCGGCTTCGAGTTCCTCAAGCCCGCGCGCAGCGGCCGCGTCGTCGTCGAGGCGGACGACCTGACGCTCTCGATCGGCTCGCGCACGCTGCTCCACGACGCCTCGTTCGCGCTCGAGCGCGGCGAGCACGTCGCGCTCGTCGGGCCGAACGGCTCCGGCAAGACGACGCTGCTCGAGACGCTCGTCAAGGAGAACGGCCCCCGCCTCGGCCACGGCGTCGTCGTCGGCTACTTCTCGCAGCAGGAGCTCGAGCTCGACACGCGCGGGACGGTCCTCCAGTGCGTGCAGACGATGACCGGCCTCTCGCGGCCGGACGCGCAGAACCTGCTCGGCAAGTTCCTCTTCTCCGGCTGGGACGAGCACGAGAAGCCCGTGACCGTGCTGAGCGGCGGCGAGCGGCGCCGGCTCGCGCTCGCGGTGACCGTGTCGTCGGGCGCCAACTTCCTCGTCCTCGACGAGCCGACCAACCACCTCGACCTCGAGTCGCGCGAGGCGCTCGAAGCGGCGCTCGAGGCGTTCCCCGGCACCGTGCTGCTCGTCTCGCACGACCGCGCGCTCCTCGACGCCGTCGCCGAGCGGACGCTCGCGATCGAGGACGGCGAGCTGCGCTCCTACGAGGGGGGCTGGGCGGAGATGCTGCGCCGGCGCGAGGAGCGCGCCGCGCGCGCGGCCGAGCCGATCGTCGTCACGAAGAAGCCGCGCGCAGCACGGCCGCCGAAGCCGAAGAAGCCGCAGCCGAGCGAGCTCGAGCGCGTCGAGGCGAAGATCGCCTCGACGGAGGCCGAGCTGAAGGTGATCGAGGAGCGGCTCGCCGAGGACTGGTCGAACGTCGAGGTGCTCGCCGCGCACACGCGCACGCGCGACGAGCTCTCCTCACTGCTCGAGCGCTGGGAACAGCTCTTCGAGCAGGCGTCGACCTAGAGGTCGGCCGTACAGAACGCGCACTTCGTCGCGGCGATCGGGATCGCGCTCAAGCAGCGGGGACAGTCCTTCGTCGTCTGCTCGACCTCGGGCTCCGTCTTGTAGCGCGTCATCAGTCGGTTGACCGGCTTGATGACGAGGAAGAAGACGACGGCCGCGATCAGCACGAACGCGAGCAGCGCGTTGATGAACGCCCCGTACTTGAAGGTGCTGTTGTGCACCGTGAACGCGAGGTTCGAGAAGTCGTGCTGGCCGCCGATCGCCGCGATCAGCGGCGTGATCAGGTCGGCGACGAACGCCGTGACGACGGCCGTGAACGCGACGCCGACGACGATGCCCGTCGCCATGTCGACGAGGTTGCCGCGGAGCAGGAACTGCCTGAACTCCTTCATCACAACTCCTTCTGGAAGCAGAGGCTGAGCTCACGCGTGTCGTACGGCGGATAGCTGGGGATCCGCACGTAGCCGCTCCGTTCGTAGAGCGCGAGCGCCGCCTCCTGCCGGTCACCGGTCTCGAGCACGAGCGACGCGAAGCCGAGCTCGCGTGCCTGCTCCTCCAGCTGGTCGAGGACGAGCCTGCCGAGCCCGCGGCCGCGCGCCTCGGGCCGGACGTACATGCGCTTCAGCTCGCCCTTGTTCTCGTCGTGCGTGAAGCGGGTGACGCCGCCGCAGGCGATCGCACCGCCGTCCTCGTCGCGCACGACGAGGAAGACCCCGCGCGGCGGCACGAACATCGGGCCGTCACGGGATGGGCCGATGTCGGCCTCGCCCTCGTAGAGCTCGAGCATCTCCGCCTGCTGCGCGGCGCAGAGCGCCTGCGCGTCCGGCGAGTCGAACGGCTCAGGCCCAGAACGCATCGAACTCGGCGTCGAGCGGGACGGCGGTCACCGCGGTGATCATCCCATCCGTGAAGCGGACGACAAGGGCCTGGTCGACGTCGAGCTCGACGCCGTTGCGCGTCCCGGTGGCGCGATAGACGGCGAGACCCCACGTGTCGTTCGCCCACACCGTGTCGAGCCGCGAGCGGTACGTCCCGCCCGTCTCGATCCCGGTGCGGCGCAGGAACTCGACGACCTCGCGGCGGCCGCGGTACTCGCCGCTCATGACCGTGCTGCCGGGGACGCGCCAGACGACGTCGCGGTCGAGCGCCGCGCTGATCTGCTTCGCGTCGTTCCCGAACGCGCCGAACACCCGCTGCAGCAGCTCGGCGTTCGGATGGAGGTCGCTCACTCGCCGCCTTCGAGCGTCATGACGACGGCTTCGGCGATCACCTTCAGCGGCCGCTGCGACACCTGCGACGCACGCCGAAGACGCTCGAACGCCTGCTGCTCGCTCAACGCCTCCTTCGTCATCAGGAGGCCCTTCGCGCGCTCGATCACCTTGCGCGCGGCGAGCGCCTCCGCAAGCGACTCGGCCTCGCTGCGCACCGCCACGAGCTCCTCGTAGCGGGCACGGGCCGTGTGGATCGCCGGCAGCAGGTCCTGCTCCCGGAACGGCTTCACGAGATAGCCGAACACGCCGGCCTCGGCGGCGCGCGTGACGAGCTCCTGCTGGCCGTACGCGGTGAGCATGACGATCGGGATCGGCCGCTCTTCGAGGATCTTCCGGGCGGCGTCGATGCCGTCGAGCCGCGGCATCTTCACGTCCATCACCGCGAGGTCGGGCTGCTCCTTGCGCGCGAGCTCCACCGCCTCCTCGCCGTCGCGCGCCTCCGCGACGACCTCGAAGCCCGCGCGCTCGAGCATGTCACGCAGGTCGAGCCGGATGATCGTCTCGTCCTCGGCGATCAGGATCCTCATGCGCGCACCGCATTCCGCAGGCGGATGCCGCTGTAGTCGAGCGTCGTCTCGACCACGCGATCCCAGAGCGGGTAGAGCGACGGCGCGACACGCAGCTCGATCCCGGCCGCGGCATGCCGGTCGAGCAGGTCGCCGACCTCGACGCGCTCGAGCGCGTCCACGGTCGTCGACGCGACGAAGAAACGGCCGTCCTCGACGACGTCGAACGGCTCCTCCGGCATCCGGTAGGCATACAGGGCGACCGAGCGGACGCGCGCAAGCCAGGAGGACTCGATCGCCGCGACGCGGCGAGACGGATCGCCGTCCAGCCAGTGGTCGACATCGTCGTCGCTCGTCGAGTCGACGGCCCAGAAGCAGGCGCGCGGGCAGTCGCGCGGGAACCAGTAGAGCCAGCTGTGCGGCTCGTCGATCGCCCAGACCCGGCCGTCGCGGGGGACGAACCGGCCGAGCGACGGATCCTCGCTGAAGTGCCAGAGCGTCATACGGCGCGGAGCATCTCCTTCGGCTCCGGCCACTCGAGCAGCGCCGCGGCGTCGGCGCGCGAGCACCAGCGGTAGTCGTCGTGCTCCCAGTCGAGCGTCGGCTCCCAGCCTGCCGGCGCGTCGACCGCGAAGGCACGGCCGTCCATGGACGGCTCGTACGAGAACGCTCCGAGCTCGCGGAGCTCGCCGTCGAGCGCCGCCTCTTCGCGCAGCTCGCGCCGCGCCGCCTCGGGCCAGTCCTCGTCGTGCTCCACGCGGGCGGCGACCGTGTGCCAGTAGCCACCCTTCGCCTCGACGCGGTGCAGCACGAGGAACTCGTCGCCGCGGCGCACGTGCACCATCACCTCGCGCCGGCTCACGACGGGAACACCACTTCGGCGCGCGAGCCGGCGAGCTCGAAGCTCCCCTGCAGCTCGTCGCGCACGAGCGCGCCGACGATCGACAGGCCGGTGCCGGCGGCGGCGTCCTTCGCCCCCGGGCCCTCGTCGGCGATCGCGAGCACGACGTCGCCGTTCCGCTGCCCGAGCTCGATGTCGACGCGGCCGGCGCCGTGCTCGAGCGCGTTCTGCAGCAGCTCGCTGAAGACGAGCGCGAGCGCGGTCGCACGGGTGCCGGCGAGCTGCACGGGCTCGAGCGCGGCCCGCACGTCGCGGCCGGCGGCGAGGCCCTGGACGAGCATCGCGCGCAGGCGGTCGATCAGCTCCGCCAGCTCGACGTCCTCCTCGCGCTGCTCGGTCAGCACCTCGTGCACCGCCGCGATCGCGAGGATGCGGTTCACCGAGTGCTCCAATGCCTCGCGCGGGTCGACGCCCTCGGCGCGGGACTGGAGCCGCAGCAACGACGCAACCGTCTGCAGGTTGTTCTTCACGCGATGGTGGATCTCTTGCGCAAGCACGCCGCGCATGACCGCACGGCCGTGCTCGAGCGCGACGGCCGCGTGGTGGGCGATCGCCTCGAGCAGCGACCGCTCCTCGTCGTTGAAGGGCGTGTCGCGATCCGCGACGAGCTCGCCGATCACGCGCCGCTTCCAGCGCAGCGGCGTCCGGACGGCGTACTTCCCGGCGTGGCCCTCCGGCCAGGCGATCCGTCCGTCCTCGAGCACGAGGGCGGCGCCGGTCGCGCTGACGGCGTCCATCGTCGTCTCGACGATCTTCTGCAGGGACTCCTCGAGGTAGAGCGACTCGCTCACCGCCTCGCTGATCCGGGCGAGCGCCTCGAGCTCGGCGACACGGCGTTGCGCCTGCTCGTACAGCTGCGCGTGCACGATCGACTGCGCGACCTGGTCGGCGATCGACGTCAGCAGCTCGATCTCGGTCTCGTCGTACGAGCGCGGGACGCGCGTGCGCACGTTGAGCGCGCCGGCGAGCGTCTCGCCGTGCACCAGGATCGGCACGGCGAGGATGGACTCGTACTGCGACTCGGGCAGGTTCGGGAACAGCTTGAAGCGCGGGTCGAGGTGGGCCTGCGACGGGATCATCACCGGCGCCCGCTCGGCGGCCGCGGTGCCCGTGATCCCCTCGCCCGGCCGCATGCGCGGCCGCTTCGTCATCTCCTCGATCGCGGTGCCGTGCGTCGCGCGCAGGATCAGCTCGTCCCCGCGATCGTCGTAGAGGTAGACGAAGCAGGCGTCGGCCTCGAGGGCGCCCGCGACCTTCTCGGCGACGAGGTGCAGCACCTCCTCGAGATCGAGCGAGGAATTGACGGCCGCCGTCGTCTCCGTCAGCAGGCGGAGGTGTCTCTCACTGGCGGCCACGGGGCAATCGTACGACGGTTGCCGTATCCCGCGGCCAGCCGCCGCCGGCGAGACCTCGATCTCGGATTAACGAAAGCTTTACGACTGCATTAGGAAAAACGTCGCAGACGGGGAATACCTTCGCCACTGTGAGTGCTCTTGCCATCGACCTCCGCCGCACGACGGGCTACATCGTGGCCGACCGCCAGGGTCGCCTCGTCGGCAAGGTGGAGTGCCCGATGTACGGCACCGCCCCCGACGTCCCGGACGCCCTGTCCGTGAAGTCCGGGCTCTTCTCGCGCCGCCGCCGCCTCGTGCCGGCGGACACGATCGACCAGATCGACGGCACCTCGGGTGTCATCGGCCTCCGCGTCGACCGCGAGAACATCCGCAGCTTCCTCTAGGCCTCCAGCCGGATCTCGATCGTCACCGACGCCACCGGCGGTCGCCGCCGCACGGCTCGGACGAGCGCGTTGAAGCCGCGCACGACCCGGTAGACGAGCCCGTACTTCCGGGCCAGCAGCTGCTCGACCCGGTCGGTCTCCTCGAGGATCGCCGCCTCGCCGTCGACGGCGTCTCCGAGCGGCTTGCCGCTCGCGGTGCACGGGCCGATGCGGACGTGCGGGTCGCGGCGGATCCGCTTCGCCTTCCAGGTCGTCGCGCCGGTCCAGACGAGCAACCGACCGTCGTCGCCCGCGACCCAGACAGGCGTCGAGACGGGGGATCCGTCCCGCTTGAACGTCGTGAGGCTGACGTACTTCGCGCGCTGGAGCTCTTCGAGCGTCATCGTCTTCCCTCCTAGACGACCACAGGGGACTCTCGTCCCCCGCGGTCGGCCGTCAGTTGGGCTCAGCGTCCGCAGAACGCGAGCCGGAAGCGATCATGACACGATCGCTACAGGACGGCTAGGTACCGGTCGAGCTCCCACTGCGAGAGCTGCACGCGGTACTCGTCCCACTCGCGCCGCTTCAGCTCGACGTAGCGGTCGAAGATGTGCGGCCCGAGCACCTTCTTCATCAGCTCGGACTGGGCCAGCTCGTCGATCGCCTCGCCGAGCGTCTCCGGCAGCGAGGTGACGCCCCGCTCGCGCCGCTCCTCCGCGGTCAGGTGGTAGAGGTTCGTCTCCATCGGATCCGGGAGCTCGTAGCCCTGCTCGATCCCCTCCAGGCCCGCGTGGAGCAGCGTCGCGAAGAGGAGGTACGGGTTGCAGGCCGGATCCGGGCAGCGGATCTCGGCACGGGTCGCCTGCTCCGAGCCCGGCTTGTAGAGCGGGATACGGATGAGGGCCGAGCGGTTCCGCTGCGACCAGGCGACGTAGACCGGAGCCTCGTAGCCCGGCACGAGCCGCTTGTACGAGTTGACCCACTGGGCGAAGATCGCCGCCATCTCGCGGGCGTGGCGGAGCTGGCCGGCGATGAACGCCTTGCCGTCCTTCGAGAGGTGCCACGGGTCGCTCTGGTCGAAGAACTTGTTCCGGCCGCCCGCGAAGAGCGACTGATGCGTGTGCATGCCGGAGCCGTTCTCGCCGAAGAGCGGCTTCGGCATGAAGGTCGCGTGATAGCCGTGCTGCTTCGCGACCTCCTTCACGACGAGGCGGTAGGTGAGCATGTAGTCCGCCATGTCGGCCGCGTTCGTGAAGCGGATGTCGATCTCGTGCTGCGACGGGCCGACCTCGTGGTGGTGGTACTCGACCGGGATCCCCATCGACTCGAGCGCGCGGATCGTGTCGCGGCGGACGTCCGTCGCGGCGTCCATCGTCGTCTGGGCGAAGTAGCCGCCCTCGTCGAGCGTCTCCGTCCCCTTCTCGTCCCTGAAGAGGAAGTACTCCGCCTCCGGGCCGATGTTGAAGGTGTCGTAGCCCATCGCCGTCATCCGCTCGAGCGCGCGCCGCAGCACGTGGCGCGGGTCGCCCTCGTACGGCTGGCCGTCGGGCGTGACGACGTCGCAGATCATGCGGCCGGTCTTGCCGTCCGGCAGGACGCGGTACGTGGCCGGATCGGGGATCGCGACCATGTCGGACTCCTCGATCGCGTTGAAGCCGGTGACCGACGAGCCGTCGAAGCCCATCCCGTCGTCGAGCGCCGCCTCGAGCTCGCGCGTCGTGATCGAGAAGCTCTTCAGGTGGCCCTCGAGGTCGGTGAACCAGAGGAGGATGTCCTCGATCCCCTTCTCCTCGACCTGCTTCAGGACCTCCTTGCGGGCCTTCGGATCGCTCGTTGCCCGGTCCTTGCTCTCGATCTGCGCCATCTCGTCGCTCCTTGGTCGGTCTCGACTGAGACTAACCTGTCCCCGATGCGCGTCCTCGTGGCAGGCGGCGCCGGGTTCATCGGCTCGCATTTCGCAAAGCGCCTGCTGCGCGGCGGGGACGAGGTGGTCGTGCTCGACAAGCTCACCTACTCCGGCAACCGGGCGAACCTGCCGGCGGAGGTCGAGGTCGTGGTCGGCGACATCGCCCGGCCCGAGGACGTCGCGCGCGCCGCCGAGGGCTGCGACGCGATCGTCAACTTCGCCGCCGAGACGCACGTCGACCGGTCGGTGCTCTCGGCCGAGGAGTTCGGGCACACGAACTTCCACGGCGTCCAGGCGTTGCTCGAGCACGTGCGCGCAAGCGGACAGCGGCTCGTGCAGGTCTCGACCGACGAGGTGTACGGCGACCTCGAGGCGGGCGGCTCGTCGCGCGAGACCGACATGCTGCACCCGTCGAGCCCGTATGCGGCCGCCAAGGCGGCCGGCGAGCTGCTCATCCCGGCGTACGTGCGGACGTACGGCGTGAACGCCTCGATCACGCGCGGCTCGAACACGTACGGGCCGAACCAGTATCCGGAGAAGTTCATCCCGCTCTTCGTGACGAACATGCTCGACGGCGAGCCGCTGCCGCTGTACGGCGACGGGCGGCAGGTGCGTGACTGGCTCTACGTCGAGGATCACTGCGCCGGGATCGAGCTCGTGCTCCGCGAGGGCGAGCCCGGTGAGATCTACAACGTCGGCGCGGACAACGAGCGCTTCAACATCGACGTCGCCGAGACGCTGTTCGAGCTGACGGGCGCCGATCGCTCGCTCCTGCGACGCGTCGACGACCGCCCCGGCCACGACCGCCGCTACTCGCTCGACAGCTCGAAGCTGCACGCGCTCGGGTGGAAGCCGGCGACCGATTTCGATGCCGGCGTTCGCGCGACCGTCGACTGGTACCGCGACAACCGCGCGTGGTGGGAGCCGATCAAGTCGGGCGAGTACCGCGAGTACTACGAGCGGCAGTACGGCGAGCGGATCAGAGCCGGCGTCGAAGTCCTCCGCTAGCCGGGGCCGCCGCCGGGACCGCCGCAGTGCTGGGCCTGGTGGAGCGCGTCGCGCACCTCGTGCCGATCCGGCTCGATCGCCTGCGCCGCCTGGAGGTACGGGATCGCCTGGTCGCACTGCCCGAGCTGCATGAGCGTGTAGCCGAGGTTGAAGTTCGCGTACGCCGTGCCGATGTCGTGCTGCCCGTTCAGCTGCTGCACCGCGTCCTCCAGGAGCGGCAGCGCGCCCTGGAAGTCGCCCTGCTGCATCAGCGCCCACGCGCGGTTGTTCTCGTCGTAGGGATTGCCGCCGGCGCCGCTCGGCGCGGTGCCCGTCGTCTGTGCGGCCGCCGTCGTGACGACCGTGCTGACGACCGTCCGGCCCGGCCCCTGCACCGTCACGTGGACGGTGCGCGGCGGCGACGCCGACGTCGGCGACGAGCCGCCCCGCGTCAGGCCGTAGGCGGCGACGGCACCGATCAGCGCGAGCCCGAGCAGCACGAGCACCGGCACGAGCGGCGGGCGGGAGCGTGGCCGGGACAGCGGAGCAGGCGGCGGGGCCGCAGCGACGATCCGCGTCGACCCGGCCGCGTTCTCGAACGACGCACGCAGGGCGGCGACGAACTCGGCGCCGCTCGAGTAGCGCGCGGCAGGATCCTTCGCGAGCGCGGTCGCGAACACCGGATCGAGCTCGCACGGCGCCGCGGGATTGACGTCGCACACGGATGGGATCTCACCCGTCACGTGTGCCGCCGCCTCGGCCGCGACGCTGTCGCCCTCGAACGGCCGCCGCCCCGTCAGCAGCTCGAACGCGACGACGGCGAGCGAGTACAGGTCGCTCCGCGGCGTCGTCCGCTCGCCCTTCGCCTGCTCCGGCGAGAGGTACGAGGCGGTGCCGAGCACGGTCCCCGTCTGCGTCAGCGAGTCGAGCCCCGCCGCCGA
>JBEQUF010000048.1:0-6977 GCA_040349295.1 Actinomycetota bacterium
GGTCAGGGCGGTCGGGGCCGAGCTTGGCCTTCCCGAGCGGCTCGTCTGGCGCCAGCCGTTCCCCGGCCCTGGTCTCGCGATCCGGATCGTCGGCGGCGAGGCCACCAAGGAGCGCCTGGACACGCTGCGCGCGGCGGACGCGATCCTCCAGGAGGAGATCCGCGGCGCGAACCTCTACCGGGAGCTCTGGCAGTCGTTCTGCGTCCTGCCCGACATCCGGACGGTCGGCGTGCAGGGCGACGAGCGCACGTACGGCTACCCGATCGTCATCCGCGCCGTCACGAGCGACGACGCGATGACGGCCGACTGGGCGCGCCTCCCGTACGACCTGCTCGAGACGATCAGCGCGCGCATCGTCAACGAGATCCCCGGCGTCAACCGCGTCGTCCTCGACGTGACGTCGAAGCCGCCGGCCACGATCGAGTGGGAGTAGCGGCTCCTGCAATCGGATTGCTGCGCAATCCGATTGCGGCTTGAGGAACTTCGCGCGCGGAAGAGCGCGGTCTCCGCGCGCTTCGTGCTCTAGGGCTCGCCCGCTCGGGACCGGCTGATGCCGCCTGCGCGGCCGGGGCCGCGCGCAGGCTCTGATTGCGCGCAAGCGAACGCTGACGCGTTAGCTTGCGCCTGGGCGATGTCTCTCTATGAGCTTCTGAAGTCTCGGCGGATGGTTCGTCACTACACGGGCGAGCCCGTCGATCGTGATGTCCTCGAGCGCATCGCCGCCACGGTCCGGCGGGCGCCGAGCGCCGGCTACAGCCAGGGCCAGCGTCTGCTCGTGGTCGACGATCCGGCACTGATCGCGCAACTGGCCGACGGCGACGAGCCGGAAGGCGTCGAGCCGTGGTTCACGAGCGCGTCCGCCCACGTGCTCGTGCTGACCCGCGAGCAGGACTACCACGACCGGTACAACCGCTCCGACAAGCTCGAGGCGACCGGCGGGACCGAGATCACCTGGCCGGTGCCGTTCTGGCACGTCGACGCCGGCGCGGCCCTGATGCTCGTCCTGCTCGCCGCCATCGACGAAGGGCTCGCCTCCGGCGTCTACGGCGTGCAGGTGGAGGACCAGCCGCGACTGCGCGAGCTGCTGCACATCCCGGACGAGCTGGCGATCGTCGCCGGGATCACGCTCGGCGTCGCCGCGCCCGACCCCGAGTGGAGCAAGCGGACGAGCCGGGCGACGGAGCGGCGGCGGACGATCGACGAGCTCGTGCACTGGAACCGCTGGGACTGACGTGCGCCTCGACCACGCGGTGATCGCCGTGCGCGACTGGGAGCGGTCGAACGCCTTCTACCGGGCCGTCCTCGGCGTCGAGGTGGTCGAGGTGGAGCTCGGCCGCTTCGCCTACGTGCTCGACGGCGGCCAGCGTCTCAACGTGCATGGGCCGGGCTCGACGCCGAACCCGCGTGCGGCCCAGCCGGTCGCGCCGGGGAACAGCGACCTCTGCTTCGTCTGGGAGGGCGACGTCGACTCGGCACGAGCCCATCTCGCGCGGCACGGCGTCGAGGTCGAGCTCGGCCCGGTCGACCGCACCGGCGCGCGCGGGCCGGGTACGAGTCTCTACTTCCGCGATCCCGATGGCAGCCTTCTCGAGCTCATCGTTTACGGCTGAGCTCGCCCGGGCGCGAATCGGCGCGACGTACAACCAGTACGCGCGGAGCCGACGCTGCCGCGAGCGGTTGCGCACGTATCTGGACGCGCGCGCGCATGCGCCCGTCATCCTCGTCGACGAGGCGGCCGGCTACCGCGGCGCGCGCGTGAGCGGGATCGCGTTCACGTCCGAGCGGCAGCTGACCGGGACCGGCCCCGCGGAGGCGAGCGCGACGATCGTGCACCAGACGCTGCGGGAGCTCGGAGTCGAGGACGACGTGCTGCTCTGGAACGTCGTGCCGACGCATCCGGGAACCGCGACCTCGAACCGCCTCCCGACGAAGGCGGAGATCGCCGCTGCGCGGCCGTTCCTCGACGAGCTCACGCGCGGGCGCACCGTCGTCGCGGTCGGCCGCGTCGCCGAGGCGGCCCTCGGCGCCCCGTACGTGCGACACCCGGCGCGCGGCGGCGCCGCCGCCTTCGCACGCGGGCTGCGAGAGGTGCTCGGCGCGTGACCGGCGACGTCAAGCGCAACGCGTTCCTGCTCGCGGGCGGCCTCGTCTGCAACTCGGGCATGTTCCAGCTGTCGGCTGCGCTCAGCTCGCTGACGCTCGTGGCCGTCACCGGCATCAAGGGCATCCTCGGCCTCGGCCCGGCGATCTTCCTGCTGGCGAGCGCCCTCGCCGTCGGACCGGCCGGGCGCGCGAGCGACCGTTTCGGGCGGATGGTCGTGATCCGGATCGCCTTCGTCGGCGGCGCCGCAGGCTGTGCCGTCGTCGCCGGCGGCTGCGCGGCGGACAGCGGCGTCCTCGTCGCGCTCGGGCTGGCGCTGATCGGCGGCTCGGGCGGCGTCATCCAGCTGTCGCGGGCCGCCGCGGCCGAGATGTTCCCGCCGGACCGGCGCGCCCGCGGCATGTCGTTCGTGCTCTTCGGGGCCGTGTCGGGCGCCATCTGGGGGCCTGTGCTGTTCGGGCCGCTCTTCTCCCACCGGGCGATCGACCCGCACGGGCTCGTCGGGCCGTGGCTGCTCGGGATCCCGTTCATGCTCGCCGGGCTCGTCATCTCCGGCTTCGTCGATCCCGACCCGAAGGAGATCTCCGCCCGCTACGGGTCGCCGACGGGCGCGGCTCCCGGCAGCGTCCGGACGATCCTGGGGCGGCCCGGCGTCCCGACCGCCGTGGTCGCGGTCGTCGCGAGCTTCTCGGTCATGGCGTCGGTCATGAACCTCGCCGGCTACGTCGCCGTCGGACGCGGCCACCAGGAGGGCGACGTGTTCACGATGATCAGCATCCACATCGTCGGCATGTACGGGCTCGTCCTCGTCGTCGGGGACCTGCTCGACCGGTTCGGCCGGCGGCGCGGCCTCTACACCGGTCTGGCCGTCATGACCGTGTCGAACGCAGCCCTGACCTGGTTTCCCGGGGTGGCGGGGATGAGCCTCTGTCTCTTCGGGCTCGGGCTCGGCTGGAACCTCTCCTACGTGGCGGCGACGACCGAGCTGGTCTCGCTGACGAGCCCCGAGGAACGGGGGCGGATCGTCGGTTTCGCCGATCTCTGCGCCTCCACGACCGCCGCCGGTCTCGCCCTCCTGGGCGGCGTCGTCTACACCGCGGCCGGGGTCACGGCCCTGGCGGCCGCCGCCGCGGCCCTGGCAGCCCTCCCGGCCTTGGGAATTGCCGCGCGGATTCGCTACACTGGCGCCCCGGCTGACCCATCGTCGGCCGCCTCCCTATGAAGACGTATACAGCCAAGCCTGGAGAGATCACGCGCGAGTGGTACCTCGTCGATGCCGACGGGCAGACCCTGGGCCGCCTCGCGACCGTGATCGCCGACACGCTCCGCGGCAAGCGGAAGCCCCAGTACACCCCGCACGTGGATACCGGGGACTTCGTGATCGTCGTCAACGCCGAGAAGATCGTCGTCACCGGGAACAAGCTCGACCAGAAGATGTACTACCGGCACTCCGGCTATCCGGGCGGCCTCAAGGAGCGCTCGCTGCGCGAGCAGCTCGAGCGCCGGCCGACGGAGGTCATCCGCAAGGCGGTCAAGGGGATGCTCCCCAAGAACCGGCTCGCGGCGCAGCAGCTGACGAAGCTCAAGATCTACGCCGGCCCCGAGCACCCGCACGGGCCGCAGAACCCCAAGCCTCTGGAGCAGTGATTTGAGTCAGATCGCCCAATACCGCGGCACCGGCAAGCGCAAGACCTCGGTCGCGCGCGTCATCCTGCGGCCCGGCGACGGCAGCACCTGGGTGAACGGGAAGACGATCGAGGAGTACTTCCCGCGCACCATCTGGCGCTCGATCGTCACCTCGCCGCTCAAGGTCGCCGGTGTCGAAGGGACGTACGACCTGCGTGTGCGCGTGCACGGCGGCGGGCTGACCGGCCAGGCCGGTGCGGTTCGTCACGGCATCGCTCGCGCGCTCGTCGAGGCGAACCCGGAGCTGCGTGTGCCGCTCAAGCGCGAGGGATTCCTCACGCGCGACGCCCGCCAGGTCGAGCGCAAGAAGGCCGGCCTGCACAAGGCGCGCAAGGCGCCGCAGTTCTCGAAGCGCTAACGGCCCCCGCTCGAACCGATGCTGCGCGTTCGCTGACGCCTTCGGCGTCTGCTCGCGCGGACTAGGGTGGCCCGGTCATGGCTCGGAACTACTTCGGAACAGACGGTGTGCGCGGCGTCGTCGGCGACTTCATCACGGTGGAGCTCGTCGAGAAGCTCGGCAAGGCCGCGGCGTTGTGGACCGGCGGTGGCAAGGCCTTCGTCGGCCGCGACACCCGCGGATCGGGGCCTGACCTCGAGGAGGCGTTCGCGCGCGGTTTTGCGTCGGGCGGCGGCCACGCCGTGCTCGCGGGCGTGCTGCCGACGCCGGCGGTCGCGCTGCTGCGCCTCGACCTCGGTGTCGTCATCTCCGCGTCGCACAACCCGCCCGAGTACAACGGCGTCAAGTTCTTCGACAAGAACGGGCGCAAGCTCAGCGACGCGACCGAGGAGGAGATCGAGTCGCTGCTCGACGCGCCGACGAAGGGCGGTGGCAGCGTCGACCGTGTCGACATCGCGGCCGACAGCTACCTCGAGCACATCGTCGAGCGCTTCGGCACCGATCTCTCCGGGATGCGCATCGCGGTCGATTGCGCGAACGGCGCATATGCGGGGCTCGCGCCGCGCGCGTTCGAGCAGCTCGGTGCAGCGGTGCACGCAATCGGCAACGAGCCGAACGGCGAGAACATCAACGTCGAGGTCGGCGCGACCGACCTTCGCGCGTTGCAGCGCGTCGTCGTCGATGGCGGCTTCGATCTCGGCATCGCCTTCGACGGTGACGGCGATCGCATGCTCGCGGTCGACGCGCTCGGCGAGATCGCGAACGGCGACGAGATCATCGCCATCCTCGCGTTCCATCTCGGCGTCGATCTCGTCGCCGTCACGTCGATGTCGAACCTCGGCCTGCACAAGCTGCTGACCGAGAACGGTGTGCGCGTGCTCACGACCGACGTCGGCGACCGCTACGTGCTCGAGGCGCTCTATCGCGAGGGCGGCATTCTCGGCGGCGAGCAGTCGGGGCACATCATCTGCCTGCGCGACCACGTCACCGGCGACGGTCTCGCAGCCGCGCTGCTCCTCTGCGGGGCGCTCGACGGCCATCCGCTGCAGACGGTCCGGCGCGCGATGGTCCGCTATCCGCAGGTGGTGCGGAACCTGCCGCGGGGCCAGCGCGGCCCGCTGCCGGAGGGTCTGAAGCAGCAGCTCTCGGAGCTGAACGAGGGGCTCGGCTCCGAGGCGCGAATCCTCGTCAGGCCGTCCGGAACCGAGCCGCTTGTGCGGATCCTCGCGGAGGCTCCGACGCAGGCAGAGGCCGAAAACCTCTGTGCTACGGTTGCCGCGCTCGTGAGCAAAGAGCTCGGCTGACCGCCCCGCGCCGCTGCGGGATCGGGCACATAGCCGGGCTCGACGTGTTTTCTGCCCGGATTCGGGGACAATCGGGGACCGGAGGGCGACATGTGCGGAATCATCGGATACGTCGGGAGTCGCGAGGCGAAGCCGCTGCTGTTGCAGGGGCTGAAGCGTCTCGAGTATCGGGGGTACGACTCCGCCGGCATCGCGTTGCGCGAGGACGGCGGGCTCGACTACGTGCGCGCCGTCGGCAAGCTGCAGAACCTCGTCGAAGCAGCCGGGCCGAACGGCTCGAAGGCACGGCACGGGATCGGGCACACGCGCTGGGCGACGCACGGCGGCGTCACCGAGCAGAACGCACATCCGCTCGTCGGCTGCGACGCGTCGAAGATCGCGATCGTCCTCAACGGCATCGTCGAGAACTATCGCGAGCTCCGCTTGCAGCTCGAAGAGCGCGGGCACACGTTCACGTCCGAGACCGATGCGGAAGTCGTCGTCCACCTGCTCGAAGAGGCGTACGACGGCGACATCGCGAAGGCGCTCGGCATCGTGTACACGCAGCTTGAAGGGCACTTCACGATCGTCGCGATCCATCACGACCAGCCGGACCTGCTCGCCGGCGTGCGGCAGCAGACCCCGCTCGTCGTCGGTGTCGGCGACGGCGAGAACTTCCTCGCGTCGAACATCGCGGCGTTTCTCAGCGAGACGCGTCGCGCGATCTTCCCCGACGACGGCGAGGTCGTCGAGATCGCGCCGGGCGGCATCCGCTTCTTCAAGGACGGCGCCGAGGTCGAGCACGCCGAGGTCGAGGAGATCGACTGGGACGACGAGTCCGCCGAGAAGGGCGGCTACGAGACGTTCATGCTGAAGGAGATCTACGAGCAGCCGGAGGCGGTGCGCGAGACGATCGGCGACCGCGTCCGCGGCCACGAGCTGTTCCTCGAGGCGATCGGTCTCAGCGAGATGGAGATCCGGAACCTGCGCCGCATCGTCGTCGTCGCCGCCGGCACCTCGTATCACGCGGGTGTCGTCGGCCGGTACATCATCGAGGAGTGGGCGCGCGTGCCGGTCGAGCCGGACATCGCGAGCGAATGGATCTACCGGAATCCGGTGCTGTCGAAGGACACGCTCGTCATCGGCATCTCGCAGTCGGGCGAGTCGCGCGACACGATCAACGCCGTGAAGCTCGCGCGTGAGTCGGGTGCGCGCACCCTGGCGATCACGAATCTCATGGGCACGCAGATCACGCGCGAGGCCGAGGCGACGCTCTACACGCGGTGCGGGCTCGAGGTCGGCGTCGCGGCGTCGAAGACCTTCACGGCGCAGGTCGCGCTGCTCAGCCTCCTCGCGCTGCAGCTCGCGAAGGTACGCCGCTCGCTGCCGGACGACGAGATCGACTTCATCCTCGACCGCCTGCACGAGCTGCCGGCGAAGATCGAGACGTTCCTCAACGACGTCGACAGCGACCGGCATCGCATCGAGGAGATCGCGCAGCGGTTCTACA
>JBEQUF010000050.1:0-7071 GCA_040349295.1 Actinomycetota bacterium
CTCGGATTCGAGCTACCACCTCGCGGCGGGCGTCGTCACGCGCACCGGCTCGATCGCGATCGCGGCGCTCGTGCTCGCACCGCTCGCCGTGCTCGCGACGAAGCGCCGCTGGGCGGCTCTCGTGCTCGGCGCGACCGCGCTGATCCTTGCGCTCGAGCTGGCGCCGTTCCTCTTCCCGCACTTCTCGAAGCTCGTCTCGCTCTCGCAGTCCCGGCGCGCCGCGGGCTTCGTCCCGTTCGCCGTCGCCTTCGCGGGCGGGCTGTCGCTGCTGCCGCGCCTGCTCGCGCCGCCGCTCGCGCTTGCGGCCGGGATCGTGCTGCAACGCGAGTGGCCGGGCGACTTCGGCCTGCGGCTCGAGCACGGCGGCCCGGCGATCGTCGGCTGGTGGGCGCTCTTCGGCTGCCTCGCCGCGCTCTCCGTCGGCGCGGTCCGGCACGTCGACCGGACGCGCGGCGCGGTCCTCGCCGCCGCGCTCTTCGTGCTGCCGGTCGCGATCCACGGCTTCGCCAACTGGGACGCGGGGCCGACGAACGATCCCTCGGCGCTGACGCCGGGGCTCGTCCGGTTCCTGCGCGACGACGTCCCGAAGGGGAGCGTCGTCTTCGCCGGCCCGGAGACGAGCTATCGCATCGGCGCGTACGCGCCGGTCTACGTGGCGAACGGCCCCCCGACGCACGTGGCCGACACGAAGGCGAACGACCCGTACGGGCGGCTCGCGGCGACGAAGCGCTTCTTCGCGACCCACGACCTCTCGATCCTCCGCCGCTACGGCGCCGGCTGGCTCGTGCTGACGCGAAAGCAGAAGCTGCGCCTGCCGGAGCCGGTCGCGTATCGCGACGAGCGCTTCCGGGTCTATCGGCTACCGTCAGCGCCGTGACGCCGAGCGACGTCCCGGTCTTCGTGCTCTGCGGCGGTCTCGGCACTCGGCTGAAGGAGGAGACGGAGTTCCGGCCGAAGCCGATGGTGCCGATCGGCGACGAGCCGATCCTCGAGCACATCCTGCGGCTCTACCGCCGCCACGGCTTCGAGCGCTTCGTCCTCTGCACCGGCTTCAAGGCGGACGTGATCGAGCTGCACTTCGCCGGCCAGGACGGCGTCACGTGCGTCTTCACCGGCGAGGACGCGATGACCGGCGCGCGGGTCGCGCGCGCCACCGCGCAGGCGCTCGGCGACGCCGAGGTGTTCGCGGTCACCTACGGCGACGGCCTCACGGACGCCGACCTCGCGGACGAGCTCGCGTTCCATCTCGCGCACGGGGGAGTCGGCACCGTGCTGGGCGTCAACCCGCCCTCGCGCTTCGGCGAGCTGAAGATCGACGGCGACAGCGTCGTCGAGTTCGACGAGAAGCCCCAGATCCGCGACCACTGGGTGAACGGCGGCTACTTCTTCTTCCGCCGTGCCTTCCTGCCCTATCTCAGCGACGACGACGCGTGCGTCCTCGAGCGCGACCCGCTCGTCCGGCTCGCGCGCGACGGCGGGCTCACCGTCTACCGGCACCCGGGCTTCTGGGAGGCGATGGACACGCAACGCGACCGCGACCAGCTGACCGCGCTGCTCGCGTCGGGAGAGGCGCCGTGGCTCGCGTAGTCGTCACCGGCCACCGCGGCTACATCGGCGTGCATCTCGTCGACGTGCTGCAGCGGGCGGGTCACGAGGTGACCGGCGTCGACAGCGGTCTCTTCGACGGCTGCGAGTGGGAGCCGTTCGCGCGCGCCGACCACGAGCTGCGCAAGGACGTGCGCGAGCTCGAGCTCGATGACGTGCGCGGCCACGACGCCGTCATGCACCTGGCGGCGATCTCGAACGACCCGATGGGCGAGCTCGATCCCGAGCTGACGTACGCCGTGAATCGCGACGCGTCGATCCGGCTCGCCGAGCTGGCGAAGGAGGCGGGTGTCCCGCGCTATCTCTTCGCCGGTTCGTGCTCGGTCTACGGCCAGGCGGACGACCACGACGTCGTCGAGTCCGACCCGCTGAACCCGCTGACCGCGTACGCGAAGTCGAAGATCGAGGTGGAGCACGCGGTGCGGCCGCTCGCCGACGAGTCGTTCACGCCCGTCTTCCTGCGCAACTCGACCGCCTACGGGCACTCGCCGATGCTGCGGATCGACCTCGTCGTCAACAACCTGCTCGCGTGCGCGGTCGCGCTCGGCGAGATCCGCATCATGAGCGACGGCACGCCGTGGCGGCCGCTCATCCACTGCCGCGACATCGCACGGGCGTTCCTCGCGCTGATGGACGCGGACGTGCCGGCCGGCGTCGCGGTGAACGTCGGTGCGAACGAGGAGAACTTCCAGGTGCGCGACATCGCCGGCTTCGTGCAGGAGCTCGTCCCCGACGCCGACGTCGAGCTGACCGGCGAGGCGGGGAGCGACCCGCGCTCGTACCGGGTCTCGTTCGATCTGCTGTCGGAGCTCGTCCCGTCCTTCCGGCTCGAGTACACGCTGCGGCGCGGCATGGAGGAGCTGCACGCGAAGCTGCGCGAGCACGGCTTCTCGCGCGCCGACTGGGACGGCGACCAGTTCGTCCGGCTGCGGAGGCTGAAGCACTCGTGACGTTCGACGAGACGCCGATCCCCGGCTGCTTCGTGATCGAGCTCGAGCGGCGCGGCGACGAGCGCGGCTTCTTCGCGCGCGTCTTCGAGGATCGCGTGTTCGAGGAGCACGGGCTCGTGTCGCACTTCACGAACGTGAACAACTCGCTGAGCGCGACGCGCGGCACGCTGCGGGGCATGCACTACCAGCTCGCACCGGCGGCGGAGGTGAAGCTCGTCCGCTGCATCCGCGGCGCCCTCTACGACGTCGCGCTCGACCTCGCGACCGGCACCTGGTTCGGCGTCGAGCTCACGGCGGACAACCGGCGCATGCTCTACGTGCCGGAGGGCTGCGCTCACGGGTTCCTCACGCTCGAGGAGGACACTGAGGCGCTGTACATGACGACGTCGTACTGGTCACCGGAGCACGAACGCGGCGTCCGCTGGGACGATCCCGCGTACGGGATCGAGTGGCCGCTCGAGCCGGTCGTGCTCTCCGAGAAGGACCAGGCGTGGCCGCTCGCCGGATCCTGATCACCGGCGCGAGCAGCTTCACGGGCTCGTGGTTCGCCCGCGCGCTCGCCGAGGCCGGGCACGACGTGACGGCGACCTTCCGGTCGCGCGACTACGACGGCCTGCGCGGCGAGCGGGTGCGCCTCGTCTGCGAGGTGGCGACGCCGCTCTGGGAGACGGCGCTCGGCGACGTCACCGGCGACTGGGACGTCGTCTGCGCGCACGGAGCGGAGGCGGCGGACTACCGCTCGGCGTCGTTCGACGCCGACGCGGCGGTGGCCGAGAACACCCGCGGGCTCGGGTCGCTCTCGGCCGGCCGAACCGTCGTGACGGCGTCGGTGTTCGAGCAGGGCGTGCAGACGCCGTACGCCGAGTCGAAGCGCCGGACGACGGCCGCGTTCCGCGCCGCGGGTGCGGCCGTGTTCGTGATTCCGAACCCGTTCGGCCCGTGGGAGGAGCCGCGCTTCACGTCGTACCTCGCCCGCACGTGGCTCGAGGGCGGCGTCGCGGCCGTGAACACGCCCGACTACGTGCGCGACAACATCCACGTCAGGGCGCTCGCCGACGCGTACGTCGCGTTCGCCACGGGCGACGCTGCGCACGCCGCGCCCTCCCAGTACCGCGAGCCGCAGGGCGCGTTCGCGCAGCGGTTCGCGCGCGAGCTCGAGCCGCGCCTCGGCGTGCCATGCCGGGTCGAGCTGCACGAGCAGACGGACTTCTCGGAGCCGCTCGAGCTCGTCAACACCGACCCGGTCGGCGGCCCCGAGCCGTGGGACGAGCTGGCAGCGTGGTACCTGCGATGAAGCTCCTGCTCGTGACCCTGTACTTCCCGCCCGCCGGCGGCGGCGGCGTCCAGCGGCCGCTGAAGTTCGCGACGCACCTGCCGGCGCTCGGCATCGAGACGCACGTGCTCGCGCCGGACGATCCGAAGTGGCTCGTCACCGACGACGAGCTCGAGCTGCCGACGCAGGCCTGGGTGCACCGGGCGCGGTACGTTGGCCCGAGCGGCCGCCGCATCGCCGACGAGCTGCACGGCAAGACCGGCCTCGAGCTCGCGCGGGTGCGCGCCTCGACGATCGGCCGGCGGCTGCTCCTGCCGGACGAGAACGTGACCTGGAACGCGACCGCGATCCCGAAGGCGATCGCGATCGCCCGCAGCGAGGGGATCGACGTCGTCCTCACGACCTCGCCGCCCGGCTCGGTGCACCTGATCGGCGCCGCGGTGAAGAAGGCGACCGGCGCGAAGTGGGTCGCCGACCTGCGCGACTCGATCGCGCTGCACCCGCACCGCTCGACAGAGGGGATCGGCGCGCGCGCGAAGCAGAAGGCGAGGGCCGGCATCGCGCATCTGATCGCCAGGCAGGCGGATGCGATCGTCACGGCGGCGGAGGCGATCACCGAGGAGACGCGCGGGATCAATCCGCGGGGCAAGCTGGTGACGATCGCGAACGGCTCCGACTTCGACGACTTCGGCGGCATGACGTACACGCGCACCGACCGGCTGAAGCTGACGCACACGGGCTCGTTCTTCGGCCACCGCGACCCGAAGCCGTTCCTGCGGGCGCTGCGGGCCTCGGGGCTTCAGGATGTCGTCGTGCGCTTCGTCGGCGACTTCCGGCCCGCCGACCGCGAGTTCCTCGAGTCCCTCGAGCTCGGCGACCGGGTCGAGCTCGTCGACTACGTGCCGCGGCGGAAATCCCTGCAGATGCAGCGGGATTCCGACGCGCTGCTGCTGCTGATCCCCGAGGCGGGCGGCCGTGGCCGCGGCGTCCTCAGCGGGAAGGTCTTCGAGTATCTCGCCGCCGAGCGGCCGATCCTCGCCGTGGTGCCGCCCGACGGCGCGGCGGCGCAGCTGATCCGCGACACCGGTGCGGGCGCGGTCGCTGCGCCCGAGGACGAGGATGCGATCCGCGACGCGCTCGTCGAGCTGCACGGGCGCTGGCAGCGGGGCGAGCTGGAGGCGAGCCCGCTCTCGGACGAGTGGCGTCGCAAGCTGTCGCGGGCGACCCGCGTCGAGGAGCTTGCAGACCTGTTGCGGTCGCTCGCATGAGCGCCGTCGCCGCAGCGGTGCCGCGCGTCCGCGACTGGACGCGGGTCACGTCGTTCTTCTTCTTCGCGACCTTCTTCTGCGTCACGTTCGAGAAGATCCACTGGAGCTTCTCGTCGGCGCTCGACCTGTCGGATGTGCTGACGGTGCTCTTCCTCGTCGCCTTCGCTCTGACGTACCGGGGCGGGATGCCGAAGACCGCAGGCGTCGTGCTCGCGTTCCTGGCGACGTTCGTCGTCACGTACTTGATCGGCTTCTACAACATCCAGACGCAGCAGGCGCTCGACCAGTTCACGAAGGGGATGGTCAAGTTCGTCCTGCACTTCCTGTTCCTCGCCGCGGGCATCACGTTCCTTTCGGAGCGCGGGCCGCGCTACTACTGGCGGACGCTCGGCTGGTTCTGCGGTGGCATCCTCGCCAACTGCGTCTACGGGATCCTGCAGCTGCTGTCGGCGAAGGCGGGGCACAACCTCGACACGACGGTGCTCTCGCCGCTCACCGGCGGCGCCAGCTCGATCAACATCTACGGCCAGGTCGGCGGCCAGAGCGTGTTCCGGCCGAACGCGCTCACCGGCGACCCGAACCACCTCGGGATCTTCCTCGACGTGCCGCTGCTCGTCCTCCTGCCGGTGTACCTCCGCCTGCAGCGCGGCCATCCGTGGAAGCGGCGGCTCGCGATTGCGCTCGGCTTCATGTTCCTCGTGCAGCTCGCGACGCTCTCGCGCAGCGGCCTGCTCGGGCTCGGCGTCGGGCTCGTCGTGCTGTTCTTCCCGTACCGCCGGTTCGTCGTCTCGCGCGCGCTGCTCTATCCGCTCGCGGGTGTCGGCGTGATCCTCGCGTACGTGCTGTACTCGCGCTGGCACTACTTCTCGGTCGTGCTGCGGTCGCGCGTGCAGACCGGCGGCGCGTCGTCGTCGGCGCACTTCGCCGTCTACCACTACATCCCGACCGTCATCCACCAGAACCCGCTGCTCGGCTTCGGGCTCAACACGTTCAGCGTCTACTACGAGTTCGTCACCGGCAAGACGAACTGGGGCCCGCACTCGTTCTGGGTTGCGCTCGTCGTCGAGACCGGCCTCGTCGGGCTCGTGCTCTTCCTCGTCTTCCTGCGCTACGTCTACACGCGGCTGCACGCAGCACGCGTGCTCGGACGGCTCGACCGCACCTCGGGCGTGCTGCCGCTCTCGTACGGCTTCGCCGCCGCGCTGACGGGGACGATCGCCGCGAACTTCTTCTACCTGACGATGAGCTTCTACTACTTCTACGCGCTGCTCGCGCTCGCGCTCGCGCTGCCGATCGTCTTCGCGCAACGACGACGGTGAAGGTCCTCGTCCTGACGACGTCCTACCCGCCCGACGGCGGGTCGTTCGTCGCGGCGTCGGTCGAAGCGGTGCGGGCGCGCGGCGTCGAGGTCGAGGTCGTCTCGCCGCGGGACTTCCGCCACTTCGGCATCTGCGGCGGCCACGGCATCGTCGGCAACCTGCGGGCGCGACCGTGGCTCGCGCTGCTTGTGCCGCCGATGCTCTGGAACATGCGCCGCGCGGCCGCGCGCGTGCGCGGCGCCGATGTCGTCCATGCCCACTGGCTCGTCTGCGGCGCCGTCGCGGCGACGCTCGGCACGCCGTACGTCGTGCAGCCGTGGGGGACGGACGTCGCCCTGCTCGGGCGGCTGCCGTGGCGCTTCCCGCGCGTCGTCGCAGCGTCGCGGTTCCTCGCCGAGGCGATGGGCGGCGCGACGATCGTGCCGACGCCGGTCCCGGTTCCGCCACCGGCACCCCTGGGAAGAACCGTCCTCTTTGCAGGGAGATTGTCGCCCGAGAAGGGAATCGAGGAGTTCCTCGCGGCGACGGAGGGGATGCCGCGGGTCGTCGTCGGCGCCGGCCCGGTCGACGTGCCGGAGAGCGTCGGCTTCCAGGCCGACCTGCGTCCGTACTACGAGGCGGCCGCGGTCGTCATCGTCCCCTCGCGCCGGGAGGGC
>JBEQUF010000073.1:0-2761 GCA_040349295.1 Actinomycetota bacterium
TCGGGGGTGAGGACTTCGACTTTGAAGGGCGTGCGGGCCACTAGCGGTCCTTCTTCGCGGCCTCGACGACGTCCTCGATCTTGCCCTTGAGCAGGAACGCCGACTCGGGGAGATCGTCGTGCTGGCCGTCGAGGATCTCGCGGAACGAGCGGACGGTGTCGCCGATCGAGACGTAGGCGCCGGCGGTGCCGGTGAACTGCTCGGCGACGTGGAACGGCTGCGACAGGAAGCGCTCGACCTTGCGCGCGCGCTGCACGATCACCTTGTCCTCGTCCGACAGCTCGTCGATGCCGAGGATCGCGATGATGTCCTGGAGCTCCTTGTAGCGCTGCAGGATCTCCTTGACCTCGTTGGCGACCGCGTAGTGCTCCTCGCCGACGATGTCGGGCTTGAGGATCGTCGAGGTCGAGTCGAGCGGGTCGACGGCCGGGTAGATGCCCTTCTCCGAGATCGAGCGCGAAAGCGCCGTCGTCGCGTTGAGGTGGGCGAACACCGACGCCGGAGCCGGGTCGGTGAAGTCGTCTGCCGGCACGTAGACGGCCTGCACCGACGTGACCGAGCCTCTGCGCGTCGAGGTGATGCGCTCCTGCAGCTGGCCCATCTCCGACTCGAGCGTCGGCTGGTAGCCGACCTGCGACGGCATGCGGCCGAGGAGGGCGGAGACCTCCGAGCCTGCCTGCACGAAGCGGAAGATGTTGTCGATGAAGAGGAGCACGTCCTGGCCCTCGTCACGGAAGTGCTCGGCCATCGTCAGGCCGGCCAGCGCGACGCGCATGCGGGCGCCGGGCGGCTCGTTCATCTGGCCGAAGACGAGCATCGTCTTCTCGAGCGTGCCCGACTCCTTCATCTCGAGCCAGAGGTCGTTCCCCTCGCGCGAGCGCTCGCCGACGCCGCAGAAGGCCGAGAGGCCGCCGTGCTCGCGCGCGAGGTTGTCGATCAGCTCCTGGATCAGGACGGTCTTGCCGACGCCGGCGCCGCCGAACAGGCCGACCTTGCCGCCCTTGGCGTACGGGGCGAGCAGGTCGATGACCTTGATGCCCGTCTCGAACATCTCGGTCGTCGGGGTCAGCTCCTCGACCGTCGGGGCCGGGGCGTGGATCGGCCGGCGCTCGGTCACCTCGACCGGGCCGGCGAGGTCGATCGGCTCGCCGAGCACGTTGAAGATGCGCCCGAGCGTCGCACGACCGACCGGGACCGTGATCGGGCCGCCGGTGTCGAGCACCTCGGCGCCGCGGGCGAGGCCGTCGGTGGAGTCCATCGCCACCGCGCGGATGCGGTCGTCGCCGAGGTGCTGCTGCACCTCGCAGACGAGCACGCCGTCGTCGCCGCGATCGATCGTGATGGCGTTGTTGATGTGGGGCAGTCCATGCGGGAAGACGGCCTCGATGACGACGCCCTGGATCTCCTCGATGCGCCCGACGAACTGTCTCGTGTTCTCTGCGGTGGCTGACATTGGTTTCGGTGTCTCCTTAGGCGTCACTGGCTAGCCGAGCGCTTCGGCGCCGGCGACGACTTCCATGATCTCCTGCGTGATCTCGGCCTGGCGGGCGCGGTTCATCTCGAGCGTGAGGTCGTCGATGATGTCGCCGGCGTTGTCCGAGGCGCTGCGCATCGCGGTCATGCGGGCGCCGAGCTCCGACGCCGTCGACTCGAGCAGCGCCCGGAAGATCGAGATCTCGACGTAGTCGGGCACGAGCCGGGCGAGGATCTCCTCGGGCTCGGGCTCGTAGTCGACGAGCGCGGGCGTTCTGCCGTTGTCGCCCGCAGCGTGCTGGTCGTCCTCGTGGTCCTCGAGGATCGTCGCCTTCTGCAGCGGCAGCAGCGTCTCGCGGCGGACCTCCTGCGACATCGGCGAGATGTAGCCGTTGTAGAGGATCTCGACGCGGTCGACCTTGCCGTCGACGTAGGCGGCGCTCAGCACGTTGGCGATCTCGCGCGCGTTCGCGTACGTCGGGCGCTCGGTGAAGCCGGTGAAGCCCTGCTCGGGCTCGGTGCCGCGGAACGTCAGCGACGAGACGCCGCGACGGCCCGTCGCGTAGTAGACGACCTCGCGGCCGTCGGCCTCGTGCTCGTCGCCGCTTCGGATCCCGGCGCGGATGATCTGCGAGTTGAAGGCGCCGGCCAGGCCGCGGTCGGCGGTGACCAGCAGCAGCGCGACGCGCTTCTCCTCCGGATGCTCGGCGAGGATCGGCAGCGCCGGCACGTCGCCGGCCGCCTCCGCCGCCTGGCGGGTCATGCGGCGGATCGCCCCTGCGTACGGGCGCAGGGCGGCGATCCGCACCTCGGCGCGCCGCAGGCGCGCCGCGGCGACCATCTCCATCGCGCGGGTGATCTTCTGGATGTTCTTGACCGACGCGATGCGGTTCTTGACGTCTCGCTGAGCCATAAGCGGGTGCGGGTCGGATCTCGTCGCGCGTGACGCGCGCTAGACCGCCGCCGCCTCCTGCTCGCGCTCGGCCGGTGCGGCCGCGGGACGGGCCGGCGCGGCGTTCTCCTCCAGCGGCTGGCCCTCCTCGTCGAGGTCGAAGCCGAAGTCGCTGGCGAACCGCTCGACCAGCTCGTGGACGCCCTTCTCGGTCTCGTCGGACCAGTCGCCGCCGGCGATCGCCTTGCGCAGGTCGCCCGCCTCGGAGTGGGCGCGACGCGTCAGGTCGACGAGGAACTTCTCGACCTTGTCGACGTCGATGCGGTCGAGGAAGCCGTTGGTCGCAGCGTAGAGCTGGATGACCTGGTCCTCGACGGCGAGCGGCGAGCGCTCGTT
>JBEQUF010000080.1:0-2883 GCA_040349295.1 Actinomycetota bacterium
AGTGCGTCAGCGCCGGCAGGATCAGCTCGTCCATGTCGCGGAGGACGTTCGCGAACGACTCGCCCGCCTCCGGCGCCGAGGCCGGCAGCTTCGCCGACAGCTCGCCCGGCGCGACCTGCGCCAGCACCGGCAGCTCGCCGACCGACTCGAGGTAGCGCGCCGCCCAGTCGACGGCCGCGTAGCCGTCCTCGCGGAAGCCCGCGCTCACGGCCGCTTCCGCCGGAGCTTCTCCAGCTGCTTCCACGTGCGGGTGTTGACGACGTCGTCCTTCGTCAGCCAGCCGCGCCGCGCCTGCGCGACTGCGAGCTCGACGTACGCCTGCGAGCGCACCTCGTGCGCATCCGAGTCGAGGACGAGCTTCAGCCCGGCCTCCTTCGCCGCGCGCGCGTGCACGTCGCGCAGGTCGAGCCGGTCGGGCTGCCCGTTCACCTCGAGGAAGACGCCGAGCTCGAGCGCGCGCTCGATCACCTTCTCGACGTTCACGTCGCGCGGGCCGCGCGTACGGATGCGCCGCCCGGTCAGGTGGCCGATCACGTCGACGTAGGGATTCTCCATCGCGTCCAGCACGCGTTCGGTCGGACGTGAGTCCGGCGCCTGGTGCACCGACGCGACGACCCAGTCGAGCCGCGCGAGCTCCTCCTCCGGCACGTCGACCTCGCCGTTCGCGCGGATGTTCGCCTCGACGCCCGCGAGGATGCGCAGCGTCGGATAACGGTCGCGCAGCGCGTCGATCTCGTCGAGCTGCCGTGCGAGCTTCCCGTCGCGCATGTAATGCGAGTGGTCGGTGATCGCGTAGTACTCGTAGCCGCGCGCCGCAGCGGCGGCGACCATCTCCTCGAGCGTGCTCTTGCCGTCTGCCGACCAGTGCGTGTGCGTGTGCATGTCGCCGCGCACGTCTGCCAGCTCGAGGAGCGCCGGCAGCTCGTGTGCGCGCGCAGCCGCGAGCTCGCCGCCGTTCTCGCGGAGCTCCGGCGGCACCCACTCGTAGCCGAGGAACTCGTAGAGCGCGGCCTCGTCCTCGGTCTTGAACACCTCGCCCGTCTCCACGGTGGTGACGCCGTACTCGGAGATCGACAGCCCGCGCCGCACAGCGTCCTCGCGCATCGCGACGTTGTGCTCCTTCGAGCCCGTGAAGTGCTGCAGCAGGTTGCCGTACGACTCCGTCGGCACGACGCGCAGATCGAAGCGCAGGCCTTCGTTGGAGAGCACCGTCGCCTTCGTGTCGCCGTGCGCGACGACGTCGGTGACCCAGGCGAGCTTCGTGAAGTCGCCGGTCAGCTCACGCGGGTCGGTCGCCGTCGCGACGATGTCGAGATCCTTGAACGTCTCCTTGCGGCGGCGCACCGAGCCGGCCTCCGACACGTGCACGGCCGCGGGATGCTCGCGCAGCACCGACACGACGGCGAGCACCGCCGGCAGGCCCTCACCGAGCAGGCGCCGTCCCTCGTCGGGATTCGCCGCCTTGAAGTCGAGCGCCTTGAGGATCTTCTCCTCGCTCTTCGCGCCCAGGCCGGCGAGGCCGCGCAGCTTCTGCGCCTCGGCGGCCGCGCGCAGCTCCTCGACGGTCGTCACGCCCAGCTCCCGCCAGATACGCGCGGCGGTCTTCGGACCGAGCCCGGGCAGGCGCATGAACTGGACGACGCCGGCGGGAATCGTGTCGCGTCGCTTCGCGAGCGCGTCGATCGTGCCGTTCTCGACGATCTGGACGATCTTCTCCTCGATCGTCTTGCCGATGCCCTGCAGCTCCTTCGCCTTGCCGTCGAGCGCGAGCTGCGCGATCGAGCCGGACGTCTCGCGCATGCGCGTCGCCGCCCTCCGGTACGCGAGCACGCGAAACGACTCCGCACCTTCCAGCTCGAGCAGGTCCGCAAGCAGGTCGAACTGCTCCGCCACCTCGGTGTTCTTCGGCAGCGCGGGCATCCAGGCGATCATATGTACCCTCGCACGGGGTGAAAGCGACCGTCTGCCTCCCGACGTACAACGAGCGCGAGAACCTGGAGAAGATGGTTCGTGCGCTCGCCGGCAAGGGCGTCGACGTCCTCGTGGTCGACGACAACTCGCCCGACGGGACCGGCGAGATCGCCGACCGCCTCGCGGGCGAGCTCGACTACGTCTCCGTCCTCCACCGCGAGCGGAAGGAGGGAATCGGCCGCGCGTACGTCGCCGCCTTCGAGCACCTGCTGCAGGGCGACTCACAGCTGATCCTCGAGATGGACTGCGACTTCTCGCACAGCCCGGACGACGTGCCGCGGCTCGTCGCCGCCTGCGAGTCCGGCGCCGACCTCGCGCTCGGGTCACGCTACGTGCCGGGCGGCGGCACCCGGAACTGGGGCCTCGTGCGCCGGGTCATCTCGTGGGGCGGCTCGTTCTATGCGCGCATCATCCTCGGCGTGCGGATCCGCGACCTCACCGGCGGCTTCAAGTGCTTCCGTCGCGAGGTGCTCGAGGCGCTCGACCTCGATGCGATCGAGGCGAAGGGCTACGCCTTCCAGATCGAGATGACCTATCGCGCGCTGCGCAAGGGCTTCCGCGTGCAGGAGGTGCCGATCGTCTTCGTCGACCGCACCGAGGGGACGTCGAAGATGAGCAGGACGATCTTCCTCGAAGCGGTCGTGCGCGTGCCGGTCCTGCGACTCACCGTGCGATGACGGCGACGCTGCTCGAGTTCTGGGCGCCGTGGTGCAAGCCGTGCGAGGCGCTCGAGCCGGTGCTGGCGAAGCTGCAGACGCGCGTGCGCGTCGAACGTGTCAACGCCGACGACGATCCGGACACGGCGGCGCGCTACGACGTCCTCTCGCTGCCGACGTGCGTGCTCGTCGACGGCGACGCGGTGCTCGGCACCGTCGTCGGCGCGCGCTCGCTGGCGCACTTCGAGTCATGGCT
>JBEQUF010000094.1:0-7409 GCA_040349295.1 Actinomycetota bacterium
GGCAGAAGACGGCGATCTCGTTGCCGTTGAAGCCCTGCTCGACGAGCATCGCGATCTCGGCGGCGACGTAGCGCGCCTCGGCGTGCTCGTCCTCGACCTCGATGACGCGCACCGGGTCGCCGTCGCCGAGCTCCGACCAGAGGTTCTTCGGCTTGCGCTCGCGGTTGTGCTCGATGACGCCGTTCGCCGCCTCGAGGATGTTGTTCGTCGAGCGGTAGTTCTGCTCGAGCGCGATCGACTTCGCGCCCGGGAAGTCGCGCTCGAACTCGAGGACGTTGCGGATGTCGGCGCCGCGGAACGCGTAGATGGACTGGTCCGGGTCGCCGACCGCGAACACGTTGCCGTGCTGCTGCGCGAGCAGCTGCAGCATGCGGTACTGCGCGTGGTTCGTGTCCTGGTACTCGTCGACGAGGACGTAGCGGAACGACTCCTGCCAGCGCTTCGCCGCCTCGGGGAACCGCTCGAGCACGTCGACGGTGAGATAGAGCATGTCGTCGAAGTCGACGGCGTTCGCCGTGAACATGCGCCGCTGGTAGAGCTCGTAGACGTCGGCGACCGTCTGGTCGTAGAAGCTCGCGACGCGGCTTTTGTACTCCTCCGGCCCGATCAGCTGATTCTTCGCGTTCGAGATCTGCGAGTGGATCCCGCGCGGCGTGAAGCGCTTCGGGTCGCGGTCGAGCTCCTCGAGGCACTGCTTGACGAGCCGGTTCTGGTCGGCGCTGTCGTAGATCGTGAAGTTCGTGCGGTAGCCGAGCCGCGGCGCCTCGCGTCGCAGGATACGGCCGCAGGCCGCGTGGAAGGTCATCACCCAGCTCGCCCGCGCCGGCGGTCCGACGAGGTCGACGAGCCGCTCTCGCATCTCCCCCGCCGCCTTGTTCGTGAAGGTGATCGCGAGGATCTCGTTCGGCTTCACCCCGACCGCGTTCATCAGATGGGCGATGCGGCGCGTGAGCACGCGCGTCTTGCCCGAGCCCGCGCCCGCGATCACGAGCACCGGCCCTTCCGTCGTCAGGACGGCCTCCTGCTGCGCCGGATTCAGGTCGTGCAGATACGTCTCCGGCGTCGTCGCGGACATCCGTCCACCGTATCTACCGTTCCGGCCCATGCGCCCGCCCGTGCCAGACGCCGAGCCGCTGCCGGGCGGACGCGGGCTCGCCTGGCGCGCCGGCGAGCTCGTCTACAAGCCGCTCGACTTCGATCCGGCGGTGATCGAATGGCAGGCGGAGGTGCTTGCGACGGTCGTGTCGGATGCGGTCAGGGTCGCGCCGCCCCGGCTCGTCGACGGCTGGATCGTGACGCCGTACCTCGAGGGGCGCCACGAGCCCGGCCGCTGGCTCGACGTGATCGACGCGGGCCGCGCGCTCCATGCCGCGCTGCCGCAGCGCCGCCCGCCGGCGGTCGACAACCCGTGGGCGACCGGCGACCGGGTCGCCTGGGGTGAGGAGTCGCACCCGGCGGTCGAGGATCTCGTCGCGCTGCTCGAACCGGTCGAGGAGGTACCCGCGCTGATCCACGGCGATCTGACCGGCAACGTCCTCTTCCACGACGACCTGCCGCCGGCGGTGATCGACTTCGCGCCCTACGTCCGGCCGCCGACCTTCGCCGAGGCGATCGTCGTCGCCGACGCCGTCTGCTGGGAAGGCGCGCCCGAGGAGCTGCTCGTCGCCGTGCCACGGCAGTTCCTCCTCCGGGCGCTCCTCTACCGCGGCGTGACGCGCCTCGAGTTCGGGCTCGACGCGACCGTCGAGCTCGGGCTCGCACGTAGGATCGCTGCCGGATGAGGCTCGCGCTGATGATCGAGGGCCAGGAGGGCGTCACCTGGGAGCAGTGGGTTGCGCTCGCCGACGCCTGCGAGCGGCACGGCGTCGAGACGATGTTCCGCAGCGACCACTACATCTCGCAGAGCGCCGAGTCGACGAACGTCGCGCACGACGCGTGGACGACGATCGCCGGCCTCGCCGCGCGCACGACGACGCTCCGCTTCGGCACGCTCGTCTCGCCGGTGACGTTCCGCCCGCCGGGGCTGCTCGCGAACGCCGTCGCGACCGCCGACCACGTCAGCGGCGGCCGCGTCGAGCTCGGCCTCGGCGCCGGCTGGATGGAGCGCGAGCACCGTGCTTACGGGTTCTCGTTCCCCGACACCACGACGCGCGTGGCGATGTTCCGCGAGCAGCTCGAGATCGTCCACCGTCTCTGGACGGAGGAGCGCGTCGACTTCCGCGGCGAGCACTACGTGCTCGAGGACGCGCCGGCGCAGCCGAAGCCGTTGCAGCAGCCGCATCCGCGGATCATCGTCGGCGGCACCGGCAAGCGCGGCACGCTCGAGCCGGCGCTGGAGTTCGCGGACGAGTACAACATGCCGTTCGCCTCACCGGGCGAGCTCGCCGCCGTCAAGCAGCGCGTCGGCGACCGGCTGCCCGTCTCGACGATGACCGGCTGCATCGTCGGCGAGACGCGCGACGACGCGCTCGACCGTGCACGCGAGCTGTACGGCCGCGCAGCGCGTGACGTCGACTTCCAGACCTGGCTCGAGCGCTACGGCGCCCGCGCGATCATCGGCTCGGTCGACGAGGCCTCGACCCGGCTCCGTGAGTACGAGCAGGCCGGAGCATCGCGCGTGATGCTCCAGCACCTGCTCCATACGGATCTCGAGCCGGTCAGGCTGATCGGGCAGCGCCTGCGAACGGCGTAGGCTCGTCGCCGCCCTGGTCGAGGCGGAACGGCGGGTACTCGGGCGTCAGGAACGAGCAGTACGCGGCGACGCGCAGGCCCCAGCGGTTCAGCCCCATGACGAGCTCGAAGATCCCGCGCGGATAGCCGCGGCCGATCAGCAGCAGCACGCCGACGACGAGCATGAGGACGCCGACGACGCCGGGCGAGTGCACGCCCCAGTTCGCCACGCCCCAGCCGAAGAAGAGGCCGCCGCCGAGCAGGCCGGCGATCGCGTACTGCGGGATGCCGACGAGCCACCAGCCGATCAGTCGCAGCCCGCGGCGATGGTGCTCGGGATACTCGATCTCCAGATGCGCCGGGTAGTCGGCGACGTCCTGCAGCGTGAACGGCGGGTAGCGGTCGGTGCCGAGCACGTCGGTCGCATAGAACGAGACGCGCCAGCTCCAGCGGAGGACGCCGACGTTGTAGGCGAAGAACCGGCGCGGGTAGCGCCCCGTGAAGAGCAGCGCGAAGAACGCCGCGATCGTCGAGAGCACGAACCCGATCCAGAGGAAGAGCAGGACGACGTAGTGCGGGATCGCGAGGAGCCATTTGACGAGCCAGCGCCAGCGCGAGAGCGACTCGTCGAGCGAGCCGCGAACGGTGACGGGATAGGTGTTCATGGCTCCAGACTCACCGACCGGCGTGCGCAGCGCCATCCGGAGAACCCCTGAACGGCTACGGAAGCCGCTTCTCGAACCAGTGGTGGGCGTACGGCTCGTCGTTGAAGGCCGCGACCTCGCGCCAGCCTGCCGACCGGTAGAGCGCGATCGCCTCCGTCAGGTTGCGGTTCGTCTCGAGCCGGAGCGTCCGCACGCCCTGCTCGCGCGCCAGCGTCTCGAGCTCCGTCAGCAGCCGCCGGCCGAGCCCGAGCCCGCGGGCCGACGGCGCGACCCACATCCGCTTCAGCTCCGCCGGGCGGCGGCCGTGGAACTTGAGCCCGCCGCAGCCGACCGGCTCGCCGCGGAGCGTCGCGACGACGAAGAGGCCGGCGGGCAGCCGCAGCTGGTCGGGGGTCGCCGCGATGCTGATCGAGTCGTCCCAGCCGTCGTCGAAGCGGGCCGCGATCTCGGCGTAGTACTCGCCGAGGCAGTAGACGGCGTGCGGCGACTCGGGATCGACGATCTCGACGCGGACGAGCCCGGCCGTGAGCAGCCGCTCGACCTCGCCCATCGCCGCGACGAGCCGCTCGCGCTGCGCCGTGCTGAGCGGCGCGAGCAGCGACTCGGCCAGCTCGTCGCTCCGCCGGTCGAGCACGCGCCGTTCCCGCCGCCCTGCGGCCGTCAGCCGCACCGTGCGGACGCGGCGGTCGTGTGGGCTCGGACTCACCCCGATCAGCCCGCGCTCCTCCAGCGAGCGGAGCAGCCGGCTCAGGTACCCCGAGTCGAGGCCGAGCCGCTCGCGCAGCGCCCGGACGTCGGCCCCGTCGCCGACCTCCCAGAGCACGCGTGCCTCACCGAGCGCGAGGTCCCGCGAGAGGAAGTTGTCCTGGAGCGCACCGACGGACTGCGTGACGACGCGGTTGAAGCTCCGCACCTGCTCGACCATTCTCTGATGCTAGTCAGAGATTCGCTACGGAAGCAACTCGTCGATGTCGATCCGCCGCACCGTCGTCTGCACCTGCCAGCGCCGCTGCCTCGGCAGCGCGTTGCGGGTGAGCGAGGCGGCGATCCACGAGACGAAGAAGCTCGCCACGGGCGGGAGCCCGAGCGCGGCGAACAGGAAGGCGTAGCCGGTCGCGGCGGCGGGCCAGATCGCCTTGTTCCAGACCCGGTCCCAGCGTCCGCGGACGACCGCGCCGAGCACGCGTCCGGCGCCGAAGGCGACGAAGAACCCGAGCAGGCCGTACCAGAACGAGTCGCTCCTGTTGCCGACGATCACGGCCGCGACGATCGCGAGCACGAACGTGACCGGCCGGAGAATGGCTGCCGCCGTCCACCGCATGCGCTCAACTGTACGCCGTGGAAGGGACGACGAGGCTCGAGACCTTCAGCGACGGCGTGTTCGCGATCGCGGCGACGCTGCTCGTCCTGGAGATGGGCGTCTCGGCGGATCGCGACCTGGGCTCGCAGCTCACGCACATCTGGCCGTCGTATCTCGCGTACGCGACGAGCTTCCTGACGATCGGGATCATCTGGATGAACCACCATTACACGGTCTCGCTGCTCGCGCGCGTCGACCGGACGTTCCTGTTCGTCAACAACCTCCTGCTGATGGTGATCGCGTTCCTGCCCTTCCCGACGCGCCTCGTCGCGGAGCACCTGCATCGCAGCGGGGCGGAGCCGGCGACGATCGCATACGCGCTGACCTTCACGCTGATGGCGGCGATGCACCAGGTCTACTGGCAGTACGCCCGGCGCGGGCGGCGGCTGATCGCGCCGCAGGTGCCGGACGCGGCGTTGCGTGGCGTCGACCTCGCGTACATCCCGGGTGTGCCGATGTACGGCATCACGCTGCTCGTCGCGTTCTTCAGCCCGCTCACGTCGGTCCTCCTGACGTTCGCGATCGCCGCGTTCTACCTGCCGTCAGCCGCGCTCTTCGATCGCCGCGCCGAGCCAGGCTGACGCAGCGGCGAGCGCGTCGGCGTCGCTCGACTTCAGCACGAGCTCGACCGTCGGACCGTCGGCGCCGAAGCTCGGGTACGACCCGACGAGGACGCCGGGCCAGCGCTCCCCCACCTCGACGAGCAGCCCGGCGATCTGGCTCTCGCCGGTGCCGTGCAGCACGCGCCGCCACGCGGCGATCGGGCTGCCGCGGCGGAGCTCGTCCTCGAGCAGGAGGAACATCGCCTCCATCTCGGCGGGCAGCCCCGGCATGACGTACACGTTCTCGATCTGGAAGCCCGGCGCCCCGCCGAGCGGATTGACGAGCGGGCGTGCGCCGGCCGGCAGGAGCGCCCAGCGCGCCGCATAGTCGGGGTTCCGCGCGCTGAAGCGCTCGCGCAGCTGTGCCGCCAGCTCCGGCACCTCGTGCTGCTCGACGCCGAAGGTCTGGGCGAGCGCCTCGCGCGTGATGTCGTCGACGGTGCCGCCGAGCCCGCCGGTGACGAGCACGACGTCGACGCGGGCCGCCTCCGCACGGATCAACTCGGCGATCAGGTCGATGTCGTCCGGGATCGCGGCCAACAACCGGACGGTGACGCCGAGCGGCGCGAGCCGCTTCGCGATCCACGACCCGTTCGTGTTGGGGACGTCGCCGGAGGTCAGCTCGTTCCCGATCGTCACGATCGACGCGGTGCCGCTCACAGCTCGATGGTACGGGTGGCGCCGAAGCGGTCGAGGAAGACCCGGTCGTGCGTGACGAGGAGCACGGTGCCGTGGTACGTCCGGAGGGCGCGCTCGAGCTCCTCGATCGCCTCGACGTCGAGATGGTTCGTCGGCTCGTCGAGGACGAGGCAGTTCACCCCGCGCGCGACGACGAGCGCGAGCGACGCGCGCGTCCGTTCCCCGGGCGAAAGCGACTCCGCCGGCCGCAGGACGTCGTCGGCGCCGAGGCCGAACTTCGCGAGCAGCGTGCGCGCCTCCTCGCGCGGCAGGTCGAAGCGGTCGAGGAGCGGCCGGCTGCCGAAGCCGTCGCGGGTCTGCTCCAGCTCGCCGGGCACGACCGCCGGGCCGAGGCGCCGCGTCCCCGCCGTGAGCGGGATCCGCCCGAGGATCGCGTCGAGCAGCGTCGTCTTGCCGCTCCCGTTCGGGCCGACGATCGCGAGGCGGTCGCCCCACGCGATCTCGAGCGACAGCGGCCCGAGCGCGAACGCGCCGCGCTCGACGACCGCGTCCCGCAGCTCGGCGACGAGGTCGCCGCTCCGCACGGCGACGCTCAGCCCGAGCCGCAGCTCCCACGGCTCGTACGGCTTCTCGACCCGGTCGAGCGTCGCGAGCTTCTTCTCGTACGCCTTCTTCACGTCCTTCGTCTTCTTCTTCTTGCGGCCCTGGCCGTAGCCGCGCTCCTCCCACTGCCGCATCTGCCGCGCCTGTGCCTCGACACGCTCCCTCTCGGCCTCGTACGCGTCGAAGCGCTGGTAGTGGCGTGCCCGGCGCCGCGCGCGCTCGGCCTCGTACTCCGTCCAGCCGCCGGCGTACTCGGTGGCCGTGTGCGTCCACTCGTCGAGCTCGACGATCCGTGTCACGACGCGGTCGAGGAACGCGCGGTCGTGCGAGACGATCACGGTGCCGCCCGCGTACGAGGCGAGGAACCGCTCGAGCCGCTCGAGGCCCGCGAAGTCGAGGTCGTTCGTCGGCTCGTCGAGCAGGAGCGTGTCCCAGCGGCCGAGCAGGATCGACGCAAGCGCTGCGCGCGCCGTCTCGCCGCCGGAGAGCGACGCCATGCCGCGGTCGAGCGGGAGCTCGCAGACCGCCTGCGCCCTCGCGTCGAAGTCGCCGCCGCCGCGGGCGAGAAACGCGTCGAGCGCCTCCGCGTAGTCGCCGGCGAGTTCCGGCTCGAGCTGCAGCCGCGCGGCGAGCGACTCCATGCGCTGCTCCGCTTCGGCGACGCCCGCACGGCGCGCGAGGTAGTCGCGCACCGACTCGTCGCTTCGCGTCTCCTGCGGGAGATAGCCGACGGCGCCGGTTGCGCGCACGCTGCCGCCGTCGGGCCGCTCGAGGCCGGCGAGCAGGCGCAGCAGCGTCGACTTGCCGACGCCGTTCGGCCCGACGAGGCCGATCCGCGCGCCCGGCGGCACCACGAGGTCGACCTCCGAG
>JBEQUF010000096.1:0-4848 GCA_040349295.1 Actinomycetota bacterium
CGCGGCGGCCGCGGCGACGGCGCTCGCGCTCGTCGGGCCCGTCGGCTTCGTGCGCGAGTGGGTGAAGCGCTTCGCGCTCTGGGTCGTGCTGGCCTCGCTCGCGTACCTGACGTGGTGGGCGCTGCACGGCGCGCCGCTGCACGCGCTCTGGACGCGGCCTGGCAAGGGCGGCTTCCCGACGTTCTGGCAGGGCGTCGACCTGATGGTGGCGATGCCCGTGTCGTGGCTCCCGCTCGCCGCCGACTACACGCGCTTCTCGCGCGACGGACGCAGCGCGTTCTGGGGCACAGCGGTCGGCTACCTCGTCCCGGACGTGTGGCTCTATGCGCTCGGCGCGATCCTCCTGCTGACCCGCGGCCTCGCCGACGCGCCGTCGGTGCTGACGGCAATCGCAGCCGGCGGCGCGGGTGCGGCGATCGCGCTCGTCGCGCTCGGGGTCGACGAGACGAAGGAGCCGTTCGCGAACGTCTACTCGAGCGCCGTCTCGCTCCAGAACGTCCTGCCGCGCGCGCCGCAGCGCCTGTTGATCGTCGCCGTCGGCGCGATCTCGCTGGTCGGCACGTTCGCGATCGACCTCGTCCAATACGGCACGTTCCTGCTCCTGCTCGGGTCGTTCTTCGTGCCGCTCTTCGGCGTGCTGCTCGCACAGTGGTGGCTCGGACGCCGCGACGAGACGCCGGGAATCCGCGTCGGACAGACGGCCGCGTGGCTCGCCGGCTTCTGCGTCTACCAGTGGCTCTCGCCGGTCGGCCCGGCCTGGTGGACGAGCCTCGTCGCGCACACGCATCCCGGCGCCGGCTCCGCGGGCGGCTCGCTGCCGAGCTTTGCCGCAGCGTTCCTCCTGTCGGCCGCGCTTACGCTTCCAGCTCGTGCGGCCGCTCGGCGTCATCGGGCATCTCTCACGTGACGTCGTCGCGGGCGCAGCCCCGCAGCCGGGCGGCGGGCCGTGGCATGCGGCGCGTGCGCTGCGGATCCTCCGCGCAGACGCGCTCCTCTTCGCGAAGGCGGGCGACCGCGAGTTCGGGCCGCGCCTCGCACAGCTCGGGCTGCCGCCCTCGCTGACGGTCGGCGGCGAGACGACCGGCTTCTCGTTCTCGTACGACGCCGACGGCGTGCGGACGATGCGCGTCGACGCGCTCGGCGAGCCGTGGTCGGTCGGCGACCTGCCGCAGGCGCTGCTGCGCCGCGTCGGCTGGCTCCAGGTGGCGCCGCTCCTGCACGGCGACTTCGACGAGGACGCACTCGAGTGGCTCGCACGCGAGCGGCGCGTGCTCTTCGACGGCCAGGGCCTCGTGCGGCGGCGCGAGCTCGGCGAGCTCGTGCTCGACGGGACGCTCGACCGCTCGGCGCTGCGGCACGTGTCGATCCTGAAGCTCTCGACCGAGGAGGCGGCGGCGCTCGGCGACGACCCGCGCGAGCTCGGCGTGCCGGAGGTCCTCGTCACGCACGGCGTCGAGGGCGCGACGGTCTACGCCCCCGACGGCGTCCACGAGGTCCCGGCACGCCGGGTGGACGCCGACCCGACCGGTGCCGGCGACGGCTTCGCCGCCGGCTACCTCGCCGCCCGCGCCCACGGCCACACACCGGTGTCGGCCGCCCGCCGGGCGACCGCCCTCGTCGCCGCGATGCTGACGGGAGCCGGCCGGTGATCGCCGCGGTGCAGACGGTGGAGGGCGTCGTGCTCGTCGACGTCGAGGCGGAGGAGCTGCTCGGCGCGGGCGCCGGGCTGCCGTCCGTCGAGCGCCCCGACGTCGACCTGCCCCGTGTGGTGGCCGCGGCCCGGGCGGGGGCGACGATCGTCGCGGTCGTCGAGCGTCGGCCGCCGCTGATGCTCTCCCGCGACGGCGGCGCGACCTGGAGCGAGGCGGGCGGCGGCCTGCCGGCGGGGTTCGCGGTCGCGGTCGCCGAGGAGGATCCGGACCGGATGCTCTATGCCGCCCGGAACCGACTGTACGTTTCGAGCAATGGAGGGGTCTTCTGGCGCTCGCTCCCGTTCGAGCTGCCCGACGTCGAAGGAGTCGCCTGGCTCGACTAGAAAAAGGGGACCAGTGCGACTGACGACGCGACCGCGTTCTTGGCAGGCCTGAGCGCCGCCGCCACGCTTCGCTTCGAGCCCGCCATGCGCGTGAGGCGTCTCGCCCGCGCCGAAGAAGGAGACAACGCAGCACTCGCCCTCTCCGCGTCCTATCGCGGCGAGCGCGTCATCTCGATCGGCTTCGGCGACCTCGAGTCGGTGCGCCAGGGCCCGGCGACGCGCGTCGTGCGCGAGGCGTGCTGGCTGCTGCGGCCCTGGGGCCGCGAAGGCCGGATCGAGCTGCGCGCGCTGCGGCGGCCGACGCGCCGCACGCTGCTCGAGTGGCTCGACGACGTCGAGGACGTCAGCGTCTCGGCCGCCGCGCGCCGCAAGATCGTGCTCGTCCCCGCGCCCGACGATCGCGAGCGCCTCGAGGCGACGCTGTCACCGACGCGGCGCAAGATGCTCCGGCTCGAGGACCGCGACGGCGACCACTGCGTCTGGTGCCGCACGCCGATCACCTACCAGAGCATCCACGCGACGCTCGACCACATCCGCTGCCGCTCGCATGGCGGCGCCGACGCGCTCGACAACCTCGTGCTCGCATGCGCGTCGTGCAACCACAGCCGAGCGAACGCCCCGGCGTCCTCGTGGCTGCAGTCGTGCCTCGACGCAGGCCAGTCGGTGGACGTCGACGCCGTCCTGCGCGCGATCGCGCGCTCGCACTCGCACCACGGCCAGCAGCTGCGCCGCGCCGCCTAGAGCCGCAAACCGTTTGCAGCGCAAACGGTTTGCGCGTCAGAGCTGGAACTCGCCGCGCGCGACCAACACGGCGGAGCCGCCGACGGTGATCTCGTCGGGCGAGTATGCGACCGGGTAGAGGACGCTGCGCCGGCCGATCTCGACGCCCTGCACGAGCTCGATCTCGGTGCCGAACGGCACGCGCTCGTAGCGCGCGAGGTGGAGCGCGATCGGGCCGGCTGCCGAACCGGTCGCCGGATCCTCCGCCATGCCGAGACCGGGGCCGAACATCCTCGTCTTCCACGAGGCGCCGTCGCCGGCGAAGCAGTTGAAGCCGTAGCGGCCGAACGCGAGCAGCCGCCCCTGGTCGGGCGCGAGCGCCGCCACCTCGTCCTTCGAGCCGAGCGCGACGAGGACGTGCGGCACGCCGTTGTCGTACACCTCGACCGGCAGCACCGGCTCGACGCCGCCGAGCGCCGCGAGCGCCTCGTCGACGCGCGGGAACGGCGCGATCGCCGGCACCGGCTGCCGCATCCGGCCGAAGCTCAGCCGCGCACCCTCCCGCTCGAGCTCGACCGCGACCGTGCCGCCGCCGGTCTCGAGCCGGATCTCGACGAGCTGCATCGGGCCGCCGAGCACGAAGGCCGTCCCGAGGACGGGATGCCCGGCGAACGGCAGCTCGATCGACGGCGTGAAGATCCGGACGCGCACGTGACCGTCGCTCTCGGCGGGATACACGAAGACCGTCTCGCTGAGGTTCGTCTCGCGCGCGATCCGCTGCAGCTGCTGCTCCGGGATCTCGCGCGCATCCGTGAACACGGCCACCTGGTTTCCCTCGAGCGGCGTGTCGGTGAAGACGTCGGCGACGACGTAGCGGAAGCGCGCCATACGCCGAAGTCAAGCAGGACGAGGGACGTAAGGATCCCGTTAGGTGGGGTTCGAATCCATTTTGCGAGGGGTAGGCGCCTCCTGGAAACGATGAAACCAGGAGGTTCGATGTCCCGCAAAACGCTTCCGCGCCTGCTCGGCGCCGCGGCCACCGTGGTTGTCCTCGTGGTGGCCCTGACGGCGATCGCAGGCACGGGTCTCGCGCAGACCTCGGCGGCGCAGGCCAACTACGCCCCGACCAACTCTGCAGCCCCGACGATCAGCGGCACCGCCGCGGTCGGTTCGACGCTGACGGCGAGCAACGGCACGTGGAACAGCGACACGACGCCGACGTACGCCTACCAGTGGCAGCGCTGCGACAGCGCCGGCAACAACTGCGCCAGCATCGCCGGCGCGTCGGCGTCGACGTACACCGTCCAGTCCGCCGACGCGAACTCGACGCTCCGCGTCGTCGTCACGGCGACGAACAGCAGCGGCTCGGCCTCGGCGACGTCGTCGCAGACCGCCGTCGTCGGCCAGCCCGGCCCCGCCGGCGCGATCAAGACGGCCTCCGGCGAGACGTCCATCCCGGCGTCGAGCGTGACGCTGCCGGAGATCCTGCAGGTCAACAGCGTGAAGTTCACGCCGAACGTCCTCCGCAGCCGGAACGCGTTCACGATGCGCGTGCACGTCGTCGACACCCGCGGCTACCTCATCCGCGGCGCGCTCGTCCAGGTGACGGCACTCCCGTACGCATGGGCGAAGACGCACGGCGAGGCGACGACCGACGAGAACGGCTGGGCCAACGTCACGGTCACGCCGACGCGGTCGATGCCGCTCGCGAGGAACGCGCTCGTGCTGTTCGTGCGCGCGCGTGTCGAGGGTCAGAACCTGCTCGGCGGCAGCTCCACCCGCCGCCTCGTGCAGGTCGGCATCCGCTAGCGGCCTCGCGGATTCAGCTGCACCGCCTTCGCTTCGGCGAGGCGGTGCAGCCGTCCGCGCGTCGCGTCGGCGAGCCGCTGCCAGAGCAGCCAGCTCGCCGGGTCGAGGTCGACCGCGCGACGGTAGTCGGCGGCGTCGCCGGTGACGTCACCGAGCACGAGCCACGGCTGCGGCGAGTACGGCTGCCAGCGCAGCGCAGCCTTCGCGTTCGCGACCGCGCTCGCGGCATCGTGCCGCTGGGCGGCGTCCTGGGCAGCGGCGAGCTTCGAGTTGCCCGCATAGGC
>JBEQUF010000105.1:0-3283 GCA_040349295.1 Actinomycetota bacterium
CTGCTCGGCGCGCTGCTCGCCGCCGGCTTCGACGCGCGCGAGATCCGCGACCAGGTGCTGACGATGCTGATGGCCGGCCACGAGACGACGGCGAAGGCGCTCGGGTGGACGATCTACCTGCTCGACCGGCATCCCGAGGCCGCCGGCGCGCCGCTCTCGCACCTGATCAAGGAGTCGATGCGCCTCTATCCGCCGGTGTGGCTGCTCTCGCGGACGGCGCTCGTCGACGACGAGGTCGCCGGCTACCGCATCCCGGCCGGGACGCTCGTCTGCGTCTCGCCGTACCTCCTGCACCGCCATCCCGACCTGTGGATCGACCCCGAGCGGTTCGACCCGTCGCGCTTTGCGGTCGAGCCGCCGGAGTTCGCGTACCTCCCGTTCAGCGACGGGCCGCGGCGCTGCATCGGCGAGCGGCTCGCGCTCTTCGAGGCCGAGCTCGTCCTCAAGACGCTGCGCGAGCGGGTGCGGATCGAGCTCGACCCCTCGCATCCGGTCGAGCCGGAGGCGCTCGTCACCTTGCGCCCCAGGCACGGTCTGCTCGCGACCGTGACGCCCCGATGAGCTACGACCCGCGCCGCCGCGGCCTCGCGGCGGAGGTCGACCGGCTCGAGGCGCAGGCGGCGATCGCGTGGCCGGCCGAGCGCGACCTCCTGCGGTCGCTCGGGGTGGGCGGCGCGATCCTCGAGGTCGGCAGCGGCAGCGGCGCCTTCCTGCAGCGGCTCCGCGAGCTCGGCGACGTCACCGGCGTCGAGCCGGATCCGGAGCTACGGGAGCTCTCGGGTGCGCTCGACGGCACGGCGGAGGCGCTGCCGTTCGCAGACGCGAGCTTCGACGCCGTCGTGCTGCGCTACGTCTTCCAGCACCTGTCCGACCCGGCCGCCGCCGCGCGCGAGGCGGCACGCGTGCTGAAGCCCGGCGGCGTGCTCGCCGCGATCGAGGTCGACGGGCCGACGTGGGGGATCGCCGACCCGACGTTCCCGGAGGCCGCCGCCGTGCACGCGAAGATCTGGCGCGCGCAGCCGGGCCGGATGATCGGCCGACGGCTGCCGGCGCTCCTCGCGGCCGCGGGCCTCGACCGTGTCCGGCTCGATCTCTACTCGTACTCGAGCTACGACCACGGCCTCGACGCGTTCGACGCGCACCTCCACCCGGACCAGGTCGAGCCGCTCGTCTCGGCGGACGACTACGCCGTGCTGCTGGGCGCGTACGAGCGCTTCCGCGCCGACCCGGACGCCTACGTCGCGCTGATCGGCGTGATCGTCTCGGGAAGGCTGCCGAGCACGAACTCGCCGACCGTCGACTCGGCGTAGTAGTCCGTTCCGGCCGCGGCGGCGAAGGCGTCGGAGTTGCCGCCGCCGAGCGCGCACGGCGCCAGCCCGAGCGCCGTCGCGACGAGGTACATCGTCTGGTAGAGGACGCCGACGTGCTTGAGCACGGCCGCGTAGGCCATCGACTCGTACTTCCACATCATCCGGCCGAAGCGCGCGGCGATCAGGATCGCGACCTGCGGCGGCGTGTCCATGACGGCCGTGCGGCGCGCGTACTCGACGAGCAGCGTCGTCGCCGGCGTCGGCTCCGACACGAGCCCGAGCGCGTGGGCGTGCGCGTCGTAGTGGTAGAGCCCGGGCGCGAGCTCGTGACAATTCGTCACAAGCGGGTACAGCTCCAGCTCGTGCAGGGCCCCGCCGGCCGGGTACGGCTTCGACACGACCTCCTCGTGCCCGTCGAACCAGACGCCGCGCACGCGGGCGACGCGCCAGAGGAACTCGGCGAGCTGGTCGCGGGTGATCGGCCGCTCGTCGTCGTGCTGCCGGATCGAGACCCGCGACTCGAGCAGGTCGAAGAACGCGTCGGAGCCGGTGGGCGCCGGCAGCGCCGTCGCCGGCTCGAACGGCTCGCGCCGCGCCGGCAGCGGCTCGTAGCGGCCCTCGAGGTGGAAGGAGCCGCCGTAGCCGCCGAGGTTCCGGCCGACGCGCGAGCGGGCGTGGAAGAGGAGGTCGGCGAACGACCACTGCTCGAGCTCGCGGCGCTGCTCGTCCTCCGGGGCCACGGCGATGCCGGCCCGCACGAGGAGCGACGTCACCGGGTCGCCCTTCGGCAGCGCGAACACCGTCTGCACCGCCTCGGGCGTGTGCAGCAGCACGCGCACCGAGGCGCGCGGCGTCTCGACGACGAGCTGCCCGGCGTCCTCGCGGACGTACGCGAAGCGCGAGAGCGCGAGCTCGGGCGGGCTCGCGAGCACCGGCTGGATCTCGTGGCCGATCGGCACGAGGGTCGCCAGGCCCGGCGCCTCCCGCTCGAGCCAGCCGCGCGTCTCGAGACGGCGCAGCAGCAGCTGCAGCGCCATCAGCTCCGACTCGCCGGCGGCGTCGTCGAGCGCGTCCTCGTCGGCGCCCTCGCGCAGCAGCTCGACGGCGGCGGCGACACCCGGGCCGAGCTTCCCGAGCGGCATGCGGACGTGTCCCTCGACGAGCGCCCCGTCCTCGAGCGTCGCGTCGCGGCGGAGCCGGACGATCAAAAGAAGATGCCGATCGGGTTCAGCTCGTCCTCGTCGAGTGGCCGGTCGAGCCAGCCGAGCTGCGGCGGGATGTCGTAGAGCCGGCCCGGCCCGACGCGCCGCCAGAAGTGGCGCAGGCCGGGCGCCATCACCTTGACGACGTTCAGCTCGATCTCCGGCCGCGTCTGGTCGAGGACGATCGTCTCGATGCCGCGCTCGGCGAGCCGCGCGACGACGCGGCGAACGTCCTCGGCGATGTCGTCGGTCGCGAGCTGCTCGAACGGCTCGGTGCGCACGCCGTCGCCGACGACGTACGGCTGGTTCTCGAGCGTCGCCGTCGTCCACCACTCGACCGCGTCGACGTCGTCCATCCAGTAGTTGGTCGTCCCGTCCGGATGCGTGTCGGACACCGCCGGCAGGAACTGGTTGATCTCCGTCAGCGCGCGCAGCACGCCCATGCGCGGATCGACGTGCGCACCGAAGCCGAGGATGATGTCCTCCGTCGGCCGGTCGAGCCGGTGCGAGACGGCGGCGAAGGCGGGGATGCCGAGGTCGGAGGTGATGTCGAGCACCCAGAAGTCGCGGTTCAGCCCGACGTAGTGCTCGCGCATCAGGTCGATGTACGGCTCGTTCAGCGTGTCGAGGTCGACGGCGGGACGGCGCGCGCGGTTGTACCACCACAGCGCGACCGAGTCGCGCTCGACGAGCTCCATCAGACCCTGGAGGATCGCCTCCTCGAGCGTGTTGCCGGCGGCGTTGCCGTTCGCGTCGCTCGCGCAGTAGAAG
>JBEQUF010000130.1:0-19909 GCA_040349295.1 Actinomycetota bacterium
GCCGCGCGCCGGAGCGCGAGAGCACGTCGGGGATGCGGAAGCCGTCGCCGATCTCGATCAGCTCGCCGCGCGACACGATCACCTCGCGGCCCTCCGCGAGCGCGGCGAGAGCGAGCAGCATCGACGCGGCGTTGTTGTTGACAACGAGCGCCGCCTCGGCGCCGGTGAGGCGGCGCAGCAGCGCCGCGACGTGGTCCTGCCGGGAGCCGCGCGTCCCGCTCGAGAGGTCGAGCTCGAGGTTCGAGTAGCCGCGGGCGGCGTCGACGACCTGCGCCAGCGCCTCCTCGGCGAGCGGTGCGCGGCCGAGATTCGTGTGCACGAGGACACCGGTCGCGTTCAGCACGCGCCGCAGCGACGGGGCACGCAGCGCGGACAGCTCGCCGTGCAGCCGCGCCTCGAGGTCGCCGGGATCGGTGCCGGCGCGGATCTCCTCGCGCGCCCGCTCGATCACCGTGCGCGCGGCGTCGACCGCGAGCGGGTCGTCGACCCGGCGGGCGAGCTCGTCCACGGACGGAAGGTCGCGCAGCTCCATCCGCGCGAACGGTACGTGCCGTCAGTCGTCGATGTCGAGCAGGAAGCCCTGCAGGAACAGCGGCTTGCCCTGGTCGTCCGGCACCGGGATCGTCTCGTCGAGCACCGTGACGACGCGGCCGTCGGCGTGGATCATCCGGTACGTGCCGCGGTACGGGACCGCGCTCGCGTGCGTGTTGCTCGCGTCGGCCACGACACGCTCGCGGTCGTCCGGGTGGAGGCACGCGATCCAGAAGTCCTCGTCGTTCAGCCAGCGCTCGACGGGATAGCCCATCAGCTTCTCGATGTACGGCGAGATGTAGGTCGTGCGGATCGGGAAGCCGAGCGGGTTCACGTACGTGCAGATCGGCAGCCGCTCGACGAGCGTCCGGAACCGAGCCTCCGATTCGACGAGCGCCTGTTCCGCAAGGCGGCGCTTCGAGGCGTCGATCGCGATCCCGCCGGCGCCGACGATCTGGCCGTCGTCCTCGATCGGCTCGACGTGGACGTCGAACGCCCAGCGTGTCGAGCCCTCGGTCAACGTGACCGACTCGCCGGCGAGCGCGCGCCGATGCGCGTCGACGATCACGCCGCCGCCGTCGCTCGCGCGGCGCACGACGCTTGCGAGCTCGCGTCCGACGAGGTCGTTGCCGTCGGCGACGCCGAGGATGTGCAGCGCCGCGCCCGCCGCCGCCGTGAGCTTCAGCTCCGCGTCGGTCGTCCAGACGAACGACGACGGGAGCCGCTCCACGAGCAGCTCGAGTTGACGCTGTGAGGGGCGGCGGCCTCGGAGCATCGGCGGCAGCATCGGCATCGCACCGGACGGACTTGAGCCGCGCATCGCAACTGTCGATACGAAGAGCATGACCCGTCGTCTCTGGATCATCGTCGGGCTCGGCGTCGTCGCGGTGCTCGTCTCCGGTGCGCTCGCACTCGACGAACGGCGCCCTGTGCACCAGCCGGAGCCGTCTGCGACGGGCGGCGTGTACTCGACACCGGAGTGGCTCACGATGCAACAGCGGTACGGCGCCGGCGTGCGGATGATCGTGTCGATGGCGCCGATGTCGGTGCTCGAGTCGCACGGCTGTCTCGTCGTCCTCCGCGGACTCACACACGTCGCGACGGTCTGCCGGCCGACGGCGGCGTTGCGCGTCTTCACCTGGCGCAGCGGCGAGTTCACGAACGTCGTCGGCGTCACCCCGACGTCGGTGGCGAGCGTCGTCGTGCGCGGCGGCGGCGAGGCCTACGGCGCGGCGCTGATGCAGGTCGCCCGAACCCGCGTCTTCGCGACGAGCTTCCGCCACCTGCGGACGCTGACCGCGGCGGACGTGCACGGGCGCGTGGTCGAGCGCCTACGCGTTCACTGAACGTCGGCCTTGCGCCGCTCGTAGCACTCGAGCACGTGCGCGACCGCCTCGCCGACGTCGTCGGTGACGCGGACGAGCTCGAGGTCCGCCGCCGACACCATCCCGAGCGGCAGCGCCTGCTCGCGCACCCACGTGAGCATCGGCTCCCAGAAGCCGCGCTCGAACAGCACGACCGGGAAGTGGAGGATCTTTCCCGTCTGGATCAGCGTCAGCGACTCGAACAGCTCGTCGGCCGTGCCGAAGCCGCCGGGGAAGACGACGAAGCCCTCCGCGGCCTTCACGAACATCGTCTTGCGCGCGTAGAAGTGCGAGAAGGTCATCGAGATGTCGACCCACGGATTCGCGTGCTGCTCGTGCGGCAACGCGATGTTGAACCCGACCGAGAGCCCGCCGCCCTCCTTGCAGCCGCGGTTCGCCGCCTCCATGACGCCGGGGCCGCCCCCGGTGACGACGGCCCAGCCGTGCTCGCCGAACGACCGCGCCGTCGCGCGCGCCTGCTCGTACGCCGCGGCGCCCTCGCGCACGCGCGCCGAGCCGAAGATCGAGACGGCGGGACGGTCGATCTGGTCGACCTTCTCGAAGCCCTCGAGGAACTCCTCGGCGATCCGCGCGGTGTGCGCGCGCAGCTCCTCGAGCGACTGGTCGCGCTCCTCGAGAAGATGCCGGTCCTCCATCAGAGCGTGTTTCCGTCGATGCGCGTCGCGAGCATGCAGATGACGAGCGCCGCTGCGAGCGCAAAGTAGAAGAGCCAGATCAGCGCGGCCCGCTCGCGGTCCGGCGCGAACGCACGCACCGGCACGCCGCCTTCGAACTCGATCCGCGGCATGCGCCACGCCTCGCGGGCCGCATGCGTCGCCTGCCCGCCGTCGAGGAAGCCGAGCGGCAGGAGGTTGAACGCGTTCAGCAGGAAGCCCATGTTCGCGAGCACGAGCAGCATGTCCGACCCGCGCGCCGACGACCATGCCCACACGACGGCTGAGGCGGCGCCGCCGAAGAGCGGGCCGGAGAGCGAGATCAGCGCGTTCCGCCACGGCGTCAGCCCGGCGCGCTCGATCGTCACGTACGCGCCGATGAACGGGATGAACGTCGGCCACGAGACCTGGAGTCCCTGCCGTCGCGCCTCGAAGACGTGGCCGAGCTCGTGGATCGCGATCAGCAGGACGAAGCCGAAGGCGAACGACCAGCTGTGGAACCAGAACGAGAACGCCGCGACGGAGATGAAGAAGGAGAAGAACTTCGCGACCGCGGCGACCTTGTACGCCGCCACGGCGATCGCGCCGCCGGTGCCGAGCAGGCGCTCGAACGTGCGCTTCAGGAGCCCCGGCCGATCCACTCCTCACCGCCCTCGTAGACCTCTTTCTTCCAGAGCGGGATCGTCGACTTCAGCGTCTCGATCGCCTCACGGCAGGCGTCGAGCGCGTCGGCGCGGTGCGGGGCGCTGACGGCGATCACGACCGACGGCTCCCCGACGTGCACGCGGCCGACGCGGTGGTGGATCGCGACGGCGCGCAGCGAGTACTTCGCCGTGAGGTCGCCGCCGAGCCGCTCGAGCATGGCTTCCGCCATCTCCTCGAACGCCTCGTAGTCCAGGTACAGCACGTCACGATCGCGTGATCGGTTGCGGACGGTGCCGATGAAGGAGGCGACGGCGCCGCACTCCGGGAAGCTGACCTCGGCGATCGCGGCGCCGACGTCGAGCGGCTCGGGGGTGAGGCGGTGGGAGCCGCCGGAGACCGGCGGGATGAGCGCGACCTCGTCGCCGTCCTGCAGCGCCTGCGTGCGCTCGACGTACTCGCGGTTCACCGCATAGAGAAGGCCGGCCGGCTCGTCGCCGAGGCCGAGCCGCGGCCAGACGTCGGCGGCGGTCGCGACGTCGTCGAGCTCGAGGCGGCCGGTGCCGGCGCGCTCGCGGAGGCCGGCGAAGAGGCGAACGGAAATCCGCACGCTCTGGAGTCTGCCCGACGGCCTACCCTGATCCGACATGGTGATGGTCGAACGGGGCGGTCGCGGGCGGTTCGGAGCAGGGGAGCCGCCCGAGCGCCCGGCCGATCCGGCCGTCCGCCGGGCGAACCTGCGCCGTGTCGTGGCGCTGTTCGGGCCGTACAAGGCGCGCCTGAGCGGGCTTCTCGCCCTGATCGTGCTCTCGGCCGCGCTCGGCGTCGTGCCGGCGTTCCTGCTGCGCGGCGTGATCGAGGCGATCGGCCGCCGCGAGGACGAGAAGATCTCGTGGTTCGCCGGCGGGATGATCGCCGTCGCCGTGATCACGGGCGTGCTCGGCGTCGTGCAGACGCTGCTCTCGAACCAGGTCGGCCAGCGCGTCATGCACGACCTGCGCACGAAGGTCTTCCGCCATCTGCAGCGCCTCTCGCTCGCCTTCTTCACGCGCACGCGGACGGGCGAGGTGCAGTCGCGGATCTCGAACGACATCGGCGGCGTCCAGAGCGTCGTCACCAACACGGCCACGTCGATCGCGTCGAACGTCACCTCGGTGATCGCGACGATGATCGGCATGCTCGCGCTGAGCTGGGAGCTGTCGCTCTTCGCGTTCGCGCTCGTCCCGATCTTCATCCTCCTGACGCGGCGTGTCGGCGACGAGCGCCGCCGGATCGCGAAGACGACGCAGGAGACGCTGGCCGACATCTCGAGCCTCGTGCAGGAGTCGCTCTCGGTCAGCGGGATCATGCTCGGCAAGACGATGGGCCGGACCGACGAGCTGGCCGACCGGTTCGAGCGCGACTCGCTGCGGCTCGCCGACCTCGAGGTGCGGCAGCGAATGGCCGGCCGCTGGGTGATGGCGACGATCCAGACGAGCTTCTCCGTCATGCCGGCGGCGATCTACTGGTTCGGCGGTGTCACGCACGTCGTCTCGATCGCGACCATCATCGCGTTCACGACGCTGCAGACGCGGCTCTTCTTCCCCGTCGGCGGCCTGCTCAACGTCAGCCTCGACGTGCAGACGTCGCTCGCGCTCTTCGACCGCATCTTCGAGTACCTCGACCATCGCATCGACATCGAGGAGAAGGCGGACGCGCGCGCGGTCGCCGACGCCGGCGACGTCGTCTTCGACGGCGTCTGGTTCCGCTACGGCGCGGACTGGACCCTGCAGGACGTCAGCTTCGCGGTTGCGGCCGGCACGACGACGGCGCTCGTCGGCGAGACCGGCAGCGGCAAGACGACGCTCGCATACCTCGCCGCGCGGCTGTACGACGTCGAGCGCGGCAGCGTCTCGATCGACGGCGTCGACGTGCGCGACCTGAGCTTCCAGGCGCTGACGAGCCTCGTCGGCGTCGTCTCGCAGGAGACGTATCTCTTCCACGCGTCGGTGCGCGACAACCTGCGCTTCGCAAAGCCGGACGCGACCGACGAGGAGCTCGAGCGTGCGGCCGAGGCGGCGCGCATCCATCACGTGATCGCGGCGCTGCCCGAGGGCTACGACACGATCGTCGGTGAGCGCGGCTACCGGTTCAGCGGCGGCGAGAAGCAGCGCATCGCGATCGCGCGCACGGTCCTGCGCAACCCGCCGATCCTCGTCCTCGACGAGGCGACGAGCTCGCTCGATACGGAGACGGAACGGCTCGTGCAGGAGGCGCTCGACCGGCTGTCGGAGGGGCGGACGACGATCGCGATCGCGCACCGCCTGTCGACCGTGCGCGACGCGGACCAGATCGTCGTGCTCGACAAGGGCGAGGTGGTCGAGCGCGGCACGCACGACGAGTTGCTGGCCGCGGGCGGCCGGTACGCACAGCTCGCGCAGCGCGACACCGAGCTGGACAGCGCCCTTGACTGACTGATCAGTCCGTTTGAAAACGCACAAGGGTGCGCAAGAACCTCAGGTTGACGTTCTCGTCGTCCCAGAGGGAGGGACTGGATGCCTGCAGGTCTTCGTCGCCCGTGGTCGGCTCTTGCGGCCATGGGCGTTCTCGTGCTCGTGCTCGGTGTCGCCGGCCAGGCGAGCGCCGGCAGCTCGACGACGACGGTGCAACGCGCCGCCGTCCGCAACCTCTCGCTCGCAACGCTCACCGGCGCCGTCCCGGCGTCGCAGCCCGTCACCGTCGGGGTGTTCCTGAACAACCCGAACCAGGCTGCAGAGGACGCGTATGTGCAGCAGCTGTACGACCCCTCCAGCTCGAACTACCAGAACTTCCTCGACCCGGACGCGTTCGCGACGCAGTTCGGCGTGCCGGCCTCGCAGGCCGACGCCGTGCAGTCGTGGCTGCAGGGTGCGGGGCTCAGCGTCGCGCGGCCCGAGGGCTCGACGCAATACCTCCTCGCGACCGGCACGGCCGCGCAGGTGCAAGGCGCGTTCGGGGTCAAGCTGAACACGTACACGGCGAACGGGCGCGCGTTCTACGCGAATGCCTCCGCGCCGACCGTGCCGTCGGCGCTGAACGTCGCCGACGTCCTCGGTCTGAACGACCTGAACCGGGCGGTCACCGCGGCCGTCGGCTCGGGCGTGCCGAAGACGGGACTGCTGACGCCGCAGGATCTCTGGTCGATCTACGACCTGCCGTCGACGAACCGGGGCGCCGGCCAGTCGATGGCGATCTTCGGCTGGGGCGTCACCGATCCGGTCATCCCGGATCTGCGCTCGTTCGAGGCGGAGTGGGGCCTGCCGGGCGTGCCGGTGAGCGTGAAGCGCTACGGCGACACGTCGACGCCCGACACGAGCGGCGACGGCGCGACCGGCGAGTGGGAGCTCGACACGCAGGCGTCGACGGGCATGGCGCCCGACGTCGTCTCGGAGACGCTCTACTTCGGCCACCACAACACCGACGCCGACCTCCTCGCGGCGCTCACCGGCTGGGTGAACGACCGGAAGGGGCCGCTGCAGGGCAGCGCGTCCTTCGGCGAGTGCGAGAACGTCGGCAACGCGAGCGCACCGCTCGCCGACGGCATGGAGATCCCGGGCGACAAGGTGCTCGAGCAGGCGGTGGTCGAAGGTCGCACGCTCTTCGCGTCGACCGGCGACACCGGCTCGTCGTGTCCGATCCTGCCGGAGTCGACCAACGGGCTCGCGTCGCAGGGTTATCCCGGCCTCGAGTGGCCGTCGGTCAGCCCGTGGGCGGTCGCGATCGGCGGCACCGTGCTGCAGGGCGACGGCTCGACGCCCGAGCATCGCCTCGACGAGACGGCCTGGCTCTACACGGGCGGCGGCAACTCGACGGGTGAGCCGGCCGGCTCGTACCAGCAGGGCGTCGCGCCGACGAACTGCGTCTTCGACGCGGCCGGCAACCCGTACGTGCCCGTGCTCGGGGCGGCCGGCCCGGTCTGCCGCTCGACGCCGGACTTCTCGGCGATCTCGGGCGACGTCGCGACCGGCAACGGCCTCTCGATCACGAACGACAGCGGCGCCGACCAGCAGGGCGCCGGCACGTCGCTCTCGTCGCCGCTCTGGCTCGGCTTCTGGACGCGGATCAACGCCGCCGCCCGGGGCAAGGGGCTCGGCTTCGCGAACGTCGCGCTCTACAAGCTCGCGAAGGCGTCGGGCGGTCGCGACTTCTACGACGTCACCGTCGGCGACAACCAGCCGTACCCGGCGAAGCCGGGCTACGACAACGCGAGCGGCTCGGGCACGCCGGAGGTGACGCAGATCATGCAGGACCTCACGGGCCGTCTCACGCCGGTGCACGACACGCCGGCGGCGCCGGTCGTCGCGACGCCGACGACGACGTGCGGGCCGCTCTTCTCCGACGCGGCCGGCGACGACTCGTACGCGTTCGAAGGGCAGTCGCTCGCCGCGCAGGGCGCGAGCCCGCAGCTCGACATCCTCGGCGGGCAGTTCCTGCTCTCACCCGACGGGCAGACGCTGCGCACGATCATCACCGTGAAGAACCTGTCGACGACGGTGCCGACCGGCGGCGTCGAGAACGACTACAACTTCACGTGGTCGTTCGGCGGGACGTCGTACTTCACGCAGCTCGCGGTCGAGCCGGGCGGCGTCGTCAACGCGTACGACGGCGAGCTCGTGAAGGTCTCGCTCGAGAACCGCTACCAGCAGCTGCACGTCGACACCGGGACGATCACGCCGGGGCCGAACGGCACCGTCGAGGTCGACGTGCCGCTCGCGAACCTGCCGGGCGTGACCACGGGGTCGGAGCTCCAGAGCCCGTCCGCGGCGTCGTACGTCCGCGAAGGCGCGGTCGCGGGCTCGCTCGAGCCCGTCGACTCGGCCGGTCCGAATGACGACTACGTGGTCGGAGGTTGCTCATGAAGCGGTTGGTGCTCATCGCCCTCGTCGCGCTCGGTGTCACCGCCTCGTCGGGTGACGCGGCAGGGCCGGTGCTGAAGCCGTTCTGCACGGTCGGGCCGATCCGCTGCCAGTCGGCGCTCCGCCTCGACCTGCCGGTCGTCGCGAACGCGACCGCCGCGCACGACGGCTACGGCGCGCAGGACCTGCAGTCGGCGTACAACCTCGCGTCCGCCGCGGCGACGCGAGGCGGCAACCAGACCGTCGCGCTCGTCGACGCGTACGACGACCCGACGATCGAGAGCGACATGAACACGTATCGCCCGTACTACGGCCTGCCGCCGTGCACGACGGCGAACGGCTGCTTCCGCAAGGTGAACCAGGACGGCGAGCAGGGGAACTACCCGCTCGCGAACCCGGACTGGGATCCCGAGATCGCGCTCGACGTCGAGATGGTCTCGGCGATCTGCCCGAAGTGCCACATCCTGCTCGTCGAGGCGAACTCGGCCGACGAGGCGACCGTCATGTCGAACCCGGTGCAGCACTCCGATCTCGGAGCGTCGGTCGACACGGCGGTGAACCTCGGCGCGACCGAGGTCTCGAACAGCTACGGCAGCGTCGGCCCCGAGCCGGACCAGACGTTCTGGGACCACTACTACGACCACCCGGGCGTCGCGATCACCGCGTCCGCCGGCGACGAGGACTACGGGACGATCTGGCCCGCCGCGTCGCCGTACGTGACGGCCGTCGGCGGCACCGAGCTCGTCGCCGATCCGACGACGGCGCGCGGGTGGAGCGAGAGCGTCTGGGGCAGCGTCTATCCCGGCGTCGTGCCGAACGAGGCGCAGGGCACCGGTTCGGGCTGCTCGCTCTGGGAGGCGAAGCCGGCGTGGCAGCACGACGCCGGCTGTGCGGGACGCACCGTCGCCGACGTCTCCGCGGTCGCCGACGGCGTCGCGATCTACGACTCGTCGGTCGAGATCGGCGGCTGGGGCGTCGTCGCGGGCACGAGCATCAGCTCGCCGATCATCGCGAGCGTCTACGCGCTCGCGGGCAACGCGAAGTCCGTCGTGTACGGCTCCTATCCGTACGCGCACACCTCGAAGTTCAACGACGTCACCGTCGGCTCGAACTTCACGCCGTCGTCCGCGTGCGGCTACCTCTGCACGGCCGAGCCCGGCTACGACGGGCCGACCGGCTGGGGCACGCCCAACGGCACCGGCGGCTTCTAGAGCGGGGTCAACGAGCGGGGCCGCAGGCGCGAGCCGCGGCCCCGCGATTCCTCAGCCGACCTCGCGCTGGACGAGGATGTCGAACGAGTTGCCGAGCGTCGGCCAGTACGGCGGCTGCACGAACAGCAGGTTGTTGTCGTAGTTGTAGGTACGCGTCGAGAACGCCTGCGACAGCTGGATCGCGCCGCCGCTCGCCCCGTAGACGGCGATCGAGCCGTTGATCACGAACTTGCAGTTGCTGCAGCTCGGCGGGCTCGACTCGGCCTGGAGGCCGCCGTTCAGCGCCAGCACCGCGGCGTTCACGGTCTCCGTGCCGTTGGCGACGCGTCCCCACGAGGCGACCCACATCGTCCCCTGCGTCTCGACGCCCGCGACGTCGGTGCCGGGCGTGTTGTAGCTCAGGTTTCCGCCGAAGACGGCATCGCCGGCAGTCGCGATCGTCACCCGTCCCTTGACCGTCCCCATGACGATCACCGGAAGCGGGGAGTAGATCGCGCCGTTCGACGGGACGTTGATCGCGCTCGACCACGGTGCGTTCTTGGAGGTGTTGCACGTTGGGGCGTTCGACCCCTCCCAAACGTTGTAGGTGGTGATGTTCTGGCCCGAGCCGGTCGTGTACTTCTTGCAGGACGTCGCGGTCACGGTGCCGTTCGAGTTGAAGACGAGCTTCCAGGCGTCGGGCGTGAAGGCCGTCGACGTCCCGGTCCATGTGTCCGTCGACGGCAGCGAGATCCCGCCGGCGTTCGCCGCGCCCTGGACGGTGGTGATGGTCGACGCGAACTGGCTGAAGTCGATCGAGGCGCAGTTGTTGAGCTTGCAGAGCGCGGTCGGCGTGGTCGTGCTGTCGTACTTGCGGGCGCCGTTCTGGTAGGTCGTACTGCCGCCCACGGTGCCTTCCGCGTAGAGATTGGACTTCGCCGTCCCGTCGTGCGTCAACGTTCCGAGCGTGCCGTTCTTGTCGTGACCGACGAAGATCGGGCCGGTCGTGGTGGCGGTCGACGCGTAGGTGACGCTCGTTGCGGTGAACGCCTGGAAGTCGGTCAACGCCGACGGACGCGTGAGCGTCTCGAGCGTCTTCCACGTCGACTGGTCGGTGCTGCCCGCCGGCCGTCCGATCACGTCGATCCGTGAGATCTGCCCGCCCACGCCCGACACCGATGAGTTCGGCGGGTAGATGTAGATCAAGTACTGGTACCCATTGCCGAGGCTGTACCAGCCGGTGTCGCTCGCTGCCGCGGTCTTGTACGTCCACGTGGTTCCCGAGCTCCACGCCACGTCGCTCGAGTTGCTGCTCGCGTGGGTGGCGTTGCTCGAGTCCGTGCGCGTCGCCTCGCCCTTGGCGAGGTACGAGTTGTAGAAGACGTTGCTCTCGGTCAGGTCGGAGAGGTACGCGTTCGTGCCCGCTTCGGCCGCCTGGTACGACAGCGACAGCTTGGCGTCGCGACGCACGCGCGCACGGTTGTTGTCGGCGATCGTCATCACCGACACTGCGGCGATCGAGAAGATCGCCATGATCCCGAGCGCCATCGCCATCGCGATGCCGTCCTCGCGGTACAGCAGGGGGTGCAGCAGTCTCTTGATCATCCGTATGGGTCCCTCATGGACACGAGCCCGGTGATGGTGAAGCTCGTCGGGTTCGGTCCCTTGTAGGTGAGCGTCAGCTTGATGCCGACGGCGACGATGCCGTAGGGGGACGAGATCGGGAAGGTGAGCGGGACGTCCGGGTTCGCCTGGATGCCGGCGCTCGTGTAGTAGGTGAAGATGTCGGTGTTCGAGATCGAGCCGAGGAGCGTCGTCGTGCTCGACGTGCCCCAGGCCCATGGCGGCGAGCTGAGGTTCGGGTACGTGTTCGTGCTCGTCTTGATCGTCTTCGTCAGGCTGCCGCTCGAGACGGTGTACGTGATGTCGCGGTCGTGGAAGGACGACAGCGTGCCGCCGCTGACGCTGAGCGGATAGTTGTCGGGCGACCACACCTCGATCGAGGTGGCGGTGGCGGTCCGGATCGGCCCGGTGCCGTCGCCGGCGAACCCCTCGCGAACGTCCGTCTCCATCAGCTCGAGCGCCGAGCGCGCCTCGGTCTGGAGCGTCGCGAGCTCCTGCTGCTTCCGGCTGGAGCTGTTCATCTGCAGCATCACGACGGTCAGGCCGCCGAGGACGATGGCGAGCATCGGCATCGCGATCACGAGCTCGACGAGGGTGAAGCCGCGGCTGTCGGCGAGCCGTCTCATCAGCTCTCGGCGATGGAGACTGCGATCGGGGACGAGGTGCTGGACGTCCAGGAAGCGCTGCCGGTCGAGGGATAGACGCCCTGGACGACACCCTGGTTGTTCGCACCGACGTTGCAGCTGCTCGCAGACGAGGTCGTCGGGATGATGAACGTCGCCTGCCCGCTCGAGTTCGTCACGCCGTACATGCCGAGGCCGTTGTCCGGACCTGCGCTGCACGTCAGGTACACGCGCGCCTGCGAGTCCGCCGAACCGCTCTTCGTCACCGTGACGTTGACGGTCTTGGTTGTGAACGTCGTGCTGCTGAACTTGACCGTCACGGTCTGGGTCAGCGTCGTCGGGTATCCGCTCGGCACCGTGATGGGCGACGACCAGCCGTAGCTCGTGCCGTTGTAGATCGTGACGATGTACTTGTCGAAGCTCGGCGACTGTCCGGTGGCGTTCGGGACGAACGGCACGGTCTTGCCGTTCGCGTACGAGCACGTCGTGAACGTGACCTGGCCCGACGGATTCGGGCTCGAGATGGTCTGCGTCGCGATCCCGCAGCGGGTCGACTCGACCGTGACTGTCGCGGCGCCGGTGTAGAGGGCGCCGGCCGAGGTCTGGAGGTTCACGGTCAGCGTCGCCGCCTTGTACAGGCGCAGGTTCGTGATCGAGTTCGTGCCGGCGGCCGAGGTGATCTGCGACGGCGCCTGCGGCGCGAGGTCGTCGGGGAAGACGCTGTAGCCGGTGAATGCGCCGCTGAAGGTCGGAGTGACCGTGTAGTTCGGCGTCCCGTTGGTCGTGTTGCCGAGGGCGGGGAACAGCACGACGCCCCCGGCGTCGGTCGTGTCGGTGCGTGCCGGCTCGCCGGACGGCCCGCCGCCGGTGCTGATCGTCCCACCCGAGATCGGCGACAGCGTCACCGCGTCGACGACGGTGCGCTTGCTCTGCACCCAGTTCGTCCCGGCGTACGGCGGTGCGGAGGCGGCGGCCACGACGATCGCGTTCGAGGCGAGCACCTTGTTATCCGTGTTGCGCGTGATCGTGATCGTCACCTTCTTGTAGTCGGCGTTCGTCACGTACGCGGTCGGGATCGGGTCGTTCACGAACTTCACCGTCGTCGTGATCGTGACCGCCGTCCCGTTCGGAAGCGTCCCCGTCGCCGACGCCTGGAGCGCGCCGGACGGGTTCCCGTTGGCGACGCCGACCTGCGTGTACGGCAGTGCGTGCACCAGCTCGATCTGCGTTTGCAGGTACTGGCTCGCACCGGTCGAGTCGCGCGAGGCGCGGTTCTCTGCTGCGGCCGCCATCATCACGGCGGCGATCGGCGCTGCGATGATCACCAGGATCACCGAAGTCATGATCAGCTCGATCATCGTGAACCCGCTCTCGTCAGAGCGGACTCGGTTCAGGAAAGGACGCAACATCGCCTCCGCGCGAATCGGATATCTCCAGTTTCGGCGGTGGCGGCGAGCGGGTCCCTCCCTCGTTTCAGGGAGTGAACCTGCCGAATCCGGGTGTGCCACCGGGGCGGAGCTGCTGCAGCCCCGCCCCGGCGACCTCGATCAGCGGAAGCTGACCGAGCGGGTGCGGAGGAGGCTCAGACGGCCTCCACCGTCGATCGCGCGCAGGCTCGAGACGTAGCGCCCACGCGTCCGGAACTTCGGCGCGAGCCGCCAGTTCCGGGCGAAGACCGCGCACGAGCTGCCGAGGGCCACGTGGAAGCGGTGCGTCACCGACAGCACGCGGTTCTTGTTGTCGCGCTCGACGATCGTCAGACCGCCGTGCCGGTCGTCGCACACGCGGAAGCGTGCGTACGCCCGGGCGCCGATCACGCGCAGGGAGACGTAGCCGAGCGACGGCGCGCGGTTACCCGACGCCGTGGTCGTGACGACCGTGGTCGTCGTGCTCGTCGTGGTGGTCGTCGAGCCGGCGACGATCTCGGACGTGTTCGAGGCGACGATCGTGCTGCCGGACGACGTCCGCGCCGTCACGAGCGCCCGCAGCCGGTGCCCGACGTCGGCGCTCCGGACGCCGTACGACTGGCCGGTCGCGCCGGGGATGTTGAGGCACCCGGTGCCGTCCGATTCGCAGCGCTGCCACTGGCGGCCGAAGGACGAGGCCGACGGCGACCAGCTGCCGTTCGTGACGCGGAGCGTGCTGCCCACCGCGGCGGTGCCGGCGATTGCCGGGCGGACCGTGTTCGACGGGCCGCCGGCCGAGCTGATCGGGTCGGTCGGGTTCGACGTCGCCGACGCCTTGCCGTCCGCGTTCACGGCCGTGACGACGACGCGCAGCGCGTGCCCGACGTCGCCGGTGACGGGCGCGTAGGTCTTCGCCGTCGCCGACGTGATGTCGCCGCATGCGCGGCCGTCCGACGCGCACCGCTGCCACTGGTACGTATAGGACGTCGGCGTGTTCGACCACGACCCCTCGTTGGCTGTCAGGGTCGAGCCGGTCTTCGTCGTCCCCGAGATGGTCGGGGGCGACGTGTTGCCGGGTGCGGCCGCGTTCGCGACTGTGGCGAGAATGCCCGCCGTCGCAATCGCGACCGCGGCAAGCAGGCCGAGTTTCGTCTTCATCTGGTTCCCACTCCCTCCGTTTGCTCACTGTTCACGTGACCGGCGGGCGTGGTTCGAATGCGTGGTGGAGCGAGTGTTTACAGGGTCCTTACGCCTAGGATCCACGCGATGGCGGGCATCGACTTCGCACCGGTGTACGGCCCCGACGACGGTGAGCGCCCGGGCGAGTTCCCGTTCACTCGAGGGCCGTACCCCGACATGTACCGCGGCCGCCCGTGGACGATCCGCCAGTACGCCGGGTTCGCCTCGGCGGAGGAGTCGAACGAGCGCTACCGGTATCTGCTCTCCGCGGGGCAGACCGGGCTGTCGATCGCGTTCGACCTGCCGACGCAGCTCGGCTATGACTCCGACGACCCGCGTGCGCTCGGCGAGGTCGGTCGCACGGGCGTTGCGATCGACTCGCTTGCCGACATGCGCGTGCTGCTCGACGGCATCCCGCTCGGCGAGGTGTCGACGTCGATGACGATCAACGCGCCGGCGTCGCTGCTGCTGCTCCTGTACGAGCTCGTCGCGGAGGAACAGGGAGTCCCGTCGCACGAGCTGCGCGGGACGGTGCAGAACGACATCCTCAAGGAGTACGTCGCGCGCGGGAACTACATCTTCCCGCCGCGTCCGTCGATGCGGCTGACGACGGACCTGTTCGCGTACTGCGCGGAGCGGATCCCCAAGTGGAACACGATCTCGATCTCCGGGTACCACATCCGCGAGGCGGGGTCGACGGCGATGCAGGAGCTCGCGTTCACGCTCGCGAACGGCATTGCCTACTGCAGCGCCGCCGTCGACGCCGGGCTGTCGCCGGACGACTTCGGCGCACGGCTGTCCTTCTTCTTCAACGCGCACAACGACTTCTTCGTCGAGGTGGCGAAGTTCCGCGCCGCGCGTCGGCTCTGGGCGCGGATCATGCGCGACCGGTTCGGCGCGACGAACCCGAAGGCGCAGGCGCTGCGCTTCCACGCGCAGACCGGCGGGTCGACGCTGACGGCACAGCAGCCGGAGAACAACATCGTCCGGGTGGCGATCCAGGCGTTCGCCGCAGCCTGCGGCGGGACGCAGTCGCTCCACACGAACGGCTTCGACGAGGCGCTCGCACTCCCGACGCAGCACTCGGCGAAGCTCGCGCTGCGGACGCAGCAGGTGCTGCAGCACGAGGCGGGCACGACCGACACCGCCGACCCCCTCGGCGGCTCGTGGTTCATCGAATCGCTGACGGACGAGCTCGAGCAGGGGGCGTGGGAGCTGATCGCCCGGATCGACGGGCTCGGCGGCGCCGTCGCGGCGATCGAGGCGGGCTTCGTCCAGGACGAGATCGAGCAGTCGGCGTTCGAGTGGCAGCAGCAGGTCGAGCGCGGCCAGCGCGTGATCGTCGGCGTCAACCGCTACGTGGAGGACGAGAGCGAGCGCGTCGAGCTGCACCGGATCGACGCCGCGTCGGAGGCCCGGCAGCTCGAGCGCACCGCCCGCGTGCGCGCAGAGCGCGACGCGGCAGCTGCTGTGCGCGCGCTCGCCGCGGTGCGCGACGCCGCGCGGGGCGACGCCAATCTCCTGCCGGTGCTGCGCGAGGCGCTGCGCGCGCTGTGCACCGTCGGCGAGATCTGCGAGACGCTGCGCGGCGAGTGGGGGATGTACGACTCGCTGCGCTCGCGCCCCTAGGGTCGGGTTAGGCGACGGCCTCCCCGGGGTAGGCCGAGCAGGTCGTACGCACCGTTAGGGGAGGGTCCATGCAGAAGAAACGCCTAGCGCCGCTCGCGCTCGCCGTGGCGGCGTTCACGCTTCTTGTCGTCCAGTCGGGCGAGGCGAAGCCGAAGCCGAAGCCGAGGCCGAAGCCGCCCGGCAAGACGATCAAGGCGCGGCCGCCGGTCGCGCCGCCGGCCAAGCACATCTTCGTGATCATGCTCGAGAACCACTCGAAGTCGAGCGTGCTCGGCGACGCCAACGCGCCGTTCATCAACCAGCTCGCGCAGACCGGCGCGGTGGCTGCGAACTACTACGGGGTGACGCATCCGAGCGAGCCGAACTACGTGGCGGCGATCTCGGGCTCGAACTGGTGGTCGAACACCGACGACCCGAACAACCGGTTCGACCACACGAACGTCGTCGACCAGCTCGAGGCGAAGAAGCTGACGTGGGGCGCCTACATGGAGTCGATGCCGAGCGCCGGCTACACCGGCGACTACTGGCCGAGCTCGTCGAATCCGCTGTACGCGTCGAAGCACAACCCGTTCGTGCTGTTCAACGACATCCGGAACAATCCGGCGCGGCTCGCGAAGATCAAGCCGTACACGTCGCTCGCGACCGACCTGAAGTCGCCGGCGACGACGCCGGACTTCGTCTGGATCTCGCCGAACCAGTGCCACGACATGCACGGCGGCGTCTACACCGCCGTCGGCAGCGACGACGGCTCGCCGTGCCCGTACGGCTCGACGAAGGACGACGCGAACGACGCCGCCCTGAAGCAGAAGGCGGACGCGTTCGTGAAGGGCGCCGTCCAGACGATCGAGGCGAGCCCGGCCTGGAAGACGGGCACCTCGGCCATCTTCGTCATCACCGACGAGAACGACTACACCGGCAACACGACGACCGGCGGCTGGGAGAACGCCGACGGCTGCTGCGATTCGCCGATGCTGCCCGCGGGCGATCCCGTCGTCAGCGCGACGTGGCCCGGCGGCGTCTACGGCGGCGGCCTCATCCCCGCCGTGATCGTCACGAATCGCGGCAAGAGCGGCGGCTACACGAGCCAGACGCCGTACAACCACTACTCCCTGCTCGCGACCGTCGAGCAGGTCTTCGGTCTCGGCTACCTCGGCTACGCGTCGGACACGGCGCAGGTGAAGCCGATGACCGAGTTCCTGACGAAGTAGCCATGCCCGGCAACGTGGTTGCCGGACATGTCCGGCAACCACGTTGGCGAGGCGCTACTGGGAGTCGACCGAGATCCGATAGTGCTGCGACGACACCGGGCCGTCGATCGAGACGGCCACGTCGCCGAGCTTCGTGCAGTTGAAGTGGACGAGCGTGTCGCTGTGCTCGAGCAGCCGGCAGCCGCGCAGCTCGTAGAGGTAGTAGTCGATCAGCGCCTCGGCCGGGATCGCGGTCGAGAGCTCGTACTCGCGCGTCGTCGTGTAGCCGAGGACGCGCGAGAGCCCGCTGCCGCCCGAGTACTGGGGGGAGGTCGTCTCGCGCACGAAGTGGCCGCTCGGGTACACGGGCACGGTCTGGAAGGCGGTGTGATTCCGCTGGGTGTATCTGAAGGAAGAGGGGTGGTACCAGCCCCAGACGCCGAACGCGAGGCCGCCCGCCGCCACGAGGGCGACGAGCCTCAGCGAGGAGGGAACTCGCGTGGTGTGCATGCCTTCCTTCGCAGGGACCGCAGCCACATCGGGGAAACTTCGCCGCAGTGCGGATCCTGCTCGTGTCGCAGATGTATCCAGGCCCCGACGCTCTAGATCTCGGCACGTTCGTCGCCGAGCTTGAGCGGGGTTTACACGGACGTGGCCACGAGGTCGACCTGGCCGTCCTCGATACCCGGGCCGGCGGGAAGCTCCGCTACCTCGAGCTGGCGCGCCGCACCGTCCGGGCGAGGCGCCCGGACGTCGTCTACGCCCACTTCCTCGTCCCCGCCGGCCTGATCGCGGCCCTCGCCGGCCGGGCGCCGCTCGTCGTCACCGCGCACGGCCGCGACGTCCGGAACATCGGCGAGCTGCCCGGGATCGCCGCCGCGACGCGCGTCGTCGTCCGCCGGGCGGCGACGGTCGTCTGCGTCTCCGAGTACCTGCGGCGCGAGCTCGAGACGCGGCTGCCCGAGGCGCAGGGCAAGACGACCGTCATCTCGAGCGGCGTCGACCTCGAGCGGTTCGCCCCGACGCCGCCGCCCGAGGGGCCGACCCGCTACCTGTGCGTCGGCTCGCTCAGCGAGCGCAAGAACGTCGTCCGGCTCGCCGACGCCTTCGAGCGGCTCGACGGCGAGCCGCTCCTGACCTTCGCCGGCGACGGGCCGCTCCGCCGCGAGCTCGCCGGTCGGGACCGGATCCGGCTGCTCGGCCGCGTGGCACACGACCGCGTGCCGGAGCTCCTTGCCGAGTCGCACGTCCTGGCCCAGCCGAGCGTCCTCGAGCCGCTCGGGCAGTCGCTGCTCGAGGCGATGGCATGTGGGCGCCCGGTCGTCGCGACGAGGGTCGGCGGCCCGCCCGAGTTCGTGCCGCCCGGGGCGGGCGTCCTCGTCGACCCGCTCGACGCCGACGAGCTGACGCGGGCGCTCGGCACCGCGGCGGGGCTCCCGATCCCGAACGAGATCGCGCGGGCTGCCGCCGCCGAGCACGACGTCAGGCGTCAGGCGGAGCGGATCGAGGCGGTGCTCACGGCAGCCGTCCGGCGTCGAGGTCGCTGAGCCGCACCTCGACGAGCGGCCGCACGGTCTCCTCGAGCCCGGCCTCGCGCGCGACCTCGAGCGCCTGCAGCCAGCTCTCCCGCGCCTTCTCCGGATCGACGCCCTGCTTCAGCCGGTTGTCGCCCGTGACGAGCAGCTTCTGGATCCGCTCGCGCGGGTCGGGTTCGCCCTTCACAAAGCGACAGTAACAAGGCACGATTCCTGTCCCGGGTCGGGGTCCTCTTGCCGAAATGGCGTCTATTCGTGTGCTCATAGCCGACGATCACCGTCTCTTCGCCGAGGCGCTCGAGGTGATCCTCGCCGGTGACGAGCGGATCGCCGTCGTCGGGCAGGCGAGCGACGGCCGCGAGGCGGTGCGGCTCGCCGGCGAGCTCCAGCCGGACGTCGTCCTCATGGACATCTCCATGCCGGTGATGGACGGGATCGAGGCGGCGCAGACGATCCGGAAGACCGACGGGAAGGCGTCCATCCTCATGCTCACGGGCTCGAACTCGCGCGCCGACGTCGACCGGGCGCGGCAGGCCGGGGCGGCCGGCTACGTCACGAAGGATCGGATCGCGTCCGAGCTGATCGACGCGATCGTCGAGATCGCCGCCCGGTAGCCGGTACCCTGGCGGCGACATGGTGAGCTTCCTCGCAGTCGTCCAGGTGCTCCTGGTCTTCGTGCTCGTCGGCCTCGTGCTCATGCACAGCGGGCGCGACGCGGGCATGGGCGGCATGGGCTTCACGCCCGCCTCGCAGGGCGGCACGCACATCGTCGAGCGGAACCTGACCCGGTTCACGATCGTCGTCGGCGTGCTGTTCTTCGTGAACTCGGTCGCCCTGTTCCACTTCCTCAAGTAGCTCGCTACACTGGCGTCCGCCCTTGCGCTGGTGGCGGAATTGGTAGACGCGCTAGGTTGAGGGCCTAGTGGCCATTGCGGCCGTGGAGGTTCAAGTCCTCTCCAGCGCATGACGTTTTCCGGGGCCGCCGCGAGGCGGCCCCGCTGTTTGCGGGAATCTCCCGATTCACGCGCCATGACGCCCGCCTAGCGTCGTCCTCGATGAGCTTCGTGATCAGCGGCGCCACGCCGGCCCGTCCGATTGCCGCCCTCGTGGACGCGCTCGCGGGCGCGCTCGAGCGCGCCGGCTTCGAGACGGCGCAGGGCGACGACGAGCCCGAGCTCGTCGTCAACGTCGTCGACCGCGAGCGCCCGCGGCCGTACCGTCGCCGTTCGCGCGGCACGTTCGTCGCCGCGCTGCACGCCCTCGACGCCGCGCCGTCGGATCCGCTGCGCGAGGGCTACCCGATCCTCGTCCGCGCGCTCGCGAACGTCTCGCTCACCTACGTTCCCGGCGACGGCGTCTGGTTCACCACGCTCGAGCGCGGCAGCTACCTCGTGCCGGAGACGGAGGCTGGCGGTATCCATGCGCTCGCGGATGCGGTCGTCGCACGGCTCG
>JBEQUF010000161.1:0-4265 GCA_040349295.1 Actinomycetota bacterium
GATGGGCGTCAAGGTCGAGAAGCACCACCACGAAGTGGCATCGGCGCAGCACGAGCTGGGCGTCAAGTTCGGCCCGCTGGTCACCATGGCCGACCACATGCAGATCTATAAGTACTGCATCCACAACGTCGCCAACGCCTCGGCAAGACGGCGACCTTCATGCCGAAGCCGATCTACGGCGATAACGGCTCGGGCATGCACGTCCACCAGTCGATCTGGAAGAACGGCAAGCCGCTGTTCGCCGGCAAGCTCTACGCCGACCTGTCGGAAGAGTGTCTGTTCTACATCGGCGGCATCATCAAGCACGCCAAGTCGCTGAACGGCTTCACCAACCCGCTGACCAATTCCTACAAGCGGCTGGTGCCGGGCTACGAGGCGCCGGTGCTCCTCGCCTACTCCTCGCGTAACCGCTCTGCCTCGTGCCGCATCCCGGTCACCAACAACCCGAAGGCCAAGCGCGTCGAGGTTCGCTTCCCCGATCCGGGCGCGAACCCTTACCTCGCCTTCGCCTCCATGCTGATGGCCGGCCTCGACGGCATCAAGAACAAGATCCATCCCGGCGAGGCCATGGACAAGAACCTCTACGACCTGCCGCCGAAGGAGCTGAAGAAGATCCCGACGGTATGCGGCTCGCTCCGCGAAGCGCTTGCCAACCTCGACAAGGACCGCGAGTTCCTCAAGGCCGGCGACGTTTTCTCGGATGACATGATCGACGCCTACATCGAACTGAAGATGGAAGACGTCGCGCGCTTCGAGATGACGCCGCACCCGGTCGAGTACGACATGTACTACTCGGTCTGATCCGATCCACCGGACGAGTTGAACGGGGCGCCTTCGGGCGCCCCGTTTCGTTTATGGTGCGCGGCCATGCCGCCTCGCCTCACCCGCCGCTTCTTTGCCCGCAGCGTTCACGACGTGGCGCCGGACCTGATCGGTGCGACGCTGCTGGTGAATGGCGTTGGCGGGATCATCGTCGAGGTGGAGGCGTATCATCACACCGACCCGGCCGCGCACAGCTACGGCGGCATCACGCCCCGAAACGCAGTGATGTTCGGCCCACCGGGCTTCGCCTACGTCTACCGCTCGTACGGCATCCACTGGTGCCTCAACTTCGTGTGCGACGTCGAGCAGCGGGCCGAGGCCGTGCTGATCCGCGCCCTCGAGCCGACCCACGGGATCGAACGGATGCGCGAGCGGCGCGGCGTCGACGACGTCCGGGCGCTCTGCAGCGGCCCGGGCAAGCTCTGTCAGGCGCTCGGGATCACGGGCGACGAGAACGGCGCCGCGCTCGACCGGAAGCCGTTCCGGCTGCTCACGCGCGCGGCGGAGCCGCAGATCGCCGTCGGCCGCCGCATCGGCATCACCCGCGCCGCCGACCTGCCCTGGCGGTACGGGCTCGCCGGCTCGCGGTACCTCAGCCGCCCGATCCGACCGTGATCTTCACGGTCATCCCGGGCGCCGCGGCGCTGCCGCCGCTCGGATGCTCCGCGAGCACGCGCCCGGCCTTGCCCTTCGCCTTCGCGACCACCACCTTCAGGCGCCGCTGTTCGAGCACGCTCCGCGCCTGCTGCTCCTCGAGGCCGACGATCCTCGGCACGACCCCGTGCAGCGGCTTCGCGAGCACGAGCCGCACGCGCCCGAACGACGACAGCGTCCCGTCGGCCGGGAACTGCTTCAGCACGACGCCGACGCGCTCGCCCGGCGTCGCCGGCTTGTAGATCAGCTGCGCCGTCAGCGGCTGTGCCGAGAGCCGCGTCTGTGCCCGCTCGACCGGCAGGCCGACCACGTTCGGGACGTCGACCTCGTTCAGCTTGCAGTCGGCCGTCTGCGACGGGCCCTGTCCGGAGAAGTAGACGATCGTGCTCGAGTCGGGGCACTCGCCGTTGTCGAGCTCGATCCTCCCGTTCCGGTACGTCACGCGGCGGGACTGCACGGAGAGGTTCGGCGGCGGCGTGAACGACTCCGGCGTCGCGTGGAGCTCCTTCAGCGCCGACTGCATGAACGCCTTCCAGATCAGCGCCGGGAAGGTGCCGCCCGCGACGGCGCCGCCGTGGAACTCGGTGGTCATCGGGCGGAGCCTGTCGGGATAGCCGACCCACACCGCCGTCACGAGCTGCGGCGTGTAGCCGACGAACCACGCGTCGCCGTAGTTCTCGGTCGTGCCGGTCTTCCCGGCGACCGTGTAGCCCGGGAGCGCCGCCGCCGTGCCGGTGCCGTGCGTGACGACGCCTTCGAGCATGCTCGTCAGCGTCTCGTCCTCGGCCGGCGTCAGCACCTGCTTCTTCACCGGGTCGTTCATGTACAGCGTCTTCCCGTCGACGTCGCGGATCATCGTCACCGCGCGAGGCTGGTTCCCGAAGACGGAGCTGTCGACGCGATAGCCGCCGTTGGCGAACGACGCGTATGCCCTGGCCATCTCGAGCGGGTTCACGGCCTGCGCGCCGAGACCGATCGAGAAGTACGGCTGCAGCTTGCTCGTGATGCCGAGCTGGTGTGCGGTCGTGACGACGTTCGCCGGCCCCACGACCTTCGTCAGCTGCGCGAACACGGAGTTGTCGGAGACCGCGATCGCGTTCGTCAGGTCGGTGTTGCCGATGTACTCGCCTTCGTAGTTGTTCACCCGCCAGTACTTGTCGCCGAGGAAGATCGAGATCTGCTTCGACACGAACGTCGTCTGCGGCGCGATCCCCTGCTTCAGCGCGGTCGCGAGCACGAACGGCTTGAAGGACGACCCCGGCTGCCGCTCGCCCTGCACGGCGAGGTTGAACTGCGACGTGTGGAAGCTCCGTCCGCCGTACATCGCGAGCACGGCCCCCGTCTGCGGGTTCATCGCGACGAGCGCCGCCTGCGGGCCGTCGGTCGAGGGCAGCCACTTGTCGATCGCGTCGCGTGCCGCCTTCTGCAGCGCCAGGTCGATCGTCGTGTACACGCGGAAGCCGCCGCCGAAGACGCGCTTCGCGCCGAAGCGGTCGATCAGCTGCGCCTTCACGTACTCGCCGAAGTACGGCGACTGGCCGACGACGCCGGACAGGTGGACGTCCTGGGGCTTCGGCATCGGCGCCTTCACGGCGGCGCGGTACTGGGCGGCCGAGATGATCTGCTGCTGCAGCATCAGCCGGAGCACGGTCGTGCGCCGCTTCTCGGCGGTCTGCGGGTGCGCGACCGGGTCGTAGAGGCTTGGATCCTCGGGGATGCCGGCGAGGAGCGCCGCCTCCGGCAGCGTCAGCTTCAGCGCGCCGTGTCCGAAGTACGTGCGCGCCGCGCGCTCGATCCCGTAGGCGCCGTTTCCGAAGAACACCGTGTTCAGGTACGCGGTCAAGATGGTGTCCTTCTTCCATTTCTGCTCGAGCTCGTGGGCGAGCACGGCCTCCTTGAGCTTGCGGGTGATCGACTTCTGCGTCCCGACGAGCTGGTTCTTGACGAACTGCTGCGTGATCGTCGAGCCGCCCTGCACGGCCGAGCCGCCGCGGATGTCCGCCCAGAGGGCGCGCGCCATGCCGCGGAAGTCGACGCCGCGGTGCTCGTAGAAGCGCTTGTCCTCGGTCGCGACGATCGCCTGCTTCATCCACGGCGAGATCTCGTCGCTCTTGACGAGGACACGGCTCTCGCTGCCGCGCAGCACGGCGAGGATCGTGTGGCCGTCGTCTGCGTAGACGTAGCCGTCGACCTGCTGCTTCGTCGCCTGCTTGAAGGGATCGAGCCCGCGCAGCTGCTGGTTGACGGCGACCACGGCGCCGTAGGCGAACGCGGTCGCGCCGAGGACGAAGAGCACGGCCAGCAGGGCGAGAAGACGAAGCTTCCGGATCCGCCGTCTGCGCCGCGTCTCCCCGGAACGGTTTCTACGCAGGAGGGGCACGGAGAGTCCCGGATTGTAGACCGGGTGGCGCGCTCCTAGGTCTGGGCCTCGAGGATCGGGGCCGACGTCGGCGCCGCCGCCCCGCCGGCGTGCTCGACGGTCGCAGCGACGGTCGCCCCGCGCGGCACCTTCATGCCGAGATGCACCATCGCCATCCCGCCGCTGCCCGTGAACATGCCGGCGGCATGCGGTGCACCGCCTTTCGGGATGACCCAGGCCTCGTACGTCATGCCCGCGGGGGCCGACGGCAGCCGGTCGACGACGAGCACCGCGTTCCGCGCATGGTCGACGGCGACGAGGCCCGGCCGGCCCTGCAGCGCGACGATCTGCGCCGCCGACGCCCGCTCCCGGCTCAGCGTGTGGTTGAGCGTCGCCGCCCAGACGCCGAGGCCGACTGCGGCGCAGGCCG
>JBEQUF010000189.1:0-9445 GCA_040349295.1 Actinomycetota bacterium
CCTCGGCCAGAAGCGGCACGAGGTCGACATGGGGCCGGCCGAGGACTACAAGGAAGGCCAGTGGTACATCGCCACGTTCAACACCGACCCGAGCGAGGGGACGGTGGCGCGGCGGACGGCGTTCGTGCGCAACAACGGCGCGCTCGCGGTCGGCGGCAAGCAGCTGCCGAGCTTCACGATCATCTCCAACCGCTGCGCCCACCTCGGCTGCCCGGTGCAGGCGAACGGCCCGAGCGGCGCCATCCTCGGCCTGAAGAACCAGACCGAGCACGGCGCGAACGGCGCGGTCGACCTCGTCCCGACGGTGCCGGCCGGATTCGGCTGCCCGTGCCACGGCGGCCAGTACGACACCGAGGGGAACCGCACCGCCGGCCCGCCGGTGCGCGCGCTCGACCGGTACGAGTACGAGATCAAGAACGGGCGTCTGGTCCTGCTCAGCACCTACAGCGTCGGCAAGGTCGTCGGCCAGGGTTCGCAGGCGAAGATCTACAAGTACAAGGAAGCCGGGCCGGGCGAGCACGTCGACGGCCCGGAGCAGTGGCTCTATCCCCTCCAGCCTCCGCACCACTAGACGATGGCGACGACGACGACGCGCAAGCTGACGAAGTCCCAGCTGCGGAAGCAGCAGATGCAGGCTGCCGTCAACTTCCCGCTCGACTGGCTCGAGGAGCGCAGCGGCCTCGTCGGCGGCGTGCGCTACTTCCTCTTCCGCAAGGTGCCGGGCGACACCAACTGGATGCAGACGCTCGGCTCGGCGACGCTCACCGCGTTCCTCGTGCAGGCGATCACCGGCGTGATCCTCGCCATGTACTACCGGCCGACGCCGAACGACGCGTACGCGTCGATCCAGAACATCACCGACCACGTGACGATGGGCTGGCTCGTGCGCGGCATGCACCGCTGGGGCGCGTCGGTCTTCATCATCCTCATGTTCCTGCACATGGGGCGCGTGTTCCTGTTCGGCGCGTACAAGTACCCGCGCGAGCTGAACTGGATCGTCGGCGTGCTGCTGCTCGTGATGGGGATGACCGAGGGCTTCACGGGCTACCTGCTGCCGTGGGACCAGACGGCGTATTGGGCGACCGTCGTCGGCATCAACCTCAACGGGACGGCGCCGTTCCTCGGGCCGTGGCTCGCGCAGTTCCTGCGCAGCGGCCAGGAGATCAGCGGCGAGACGCTGACGCGGTTCTACTCGCTGCACATGCTGCTCGTGCCGGGTGCGATCATGGCGCTGATCGGGCTGCACCTCTACCTCGTGATCCGGCTCGGCGTCACCTCGCCGCCGTGGTCGAAGGAGGCGGCGGGCGCCGACCGGCCGGAGACGAACGGCAGCGGCACGCTGCGCAGCGGGCTGACGCAGCCGGCGGCGCGCGGAGGAAGCGACTGATGGCCGCGATCGACGAGCGCCGCGCCGAGTTCAAGCGCTACAAGGAGGATGTCGCGAAGCGGGGGAAGCCGTTCTACCCGTACGCGATGTTCCACGACACCGTCATGTCGCTCGTCGTCGTCGGCGTCATCATCGGCCTCGCGTGCATCTGGAAGTGGACGTCGTGGGCGCCGCATCACGACGGCACGCACCAGGGTCTGCTCGGGCCGGAGTACACGGCGCCGGCGGATCCGGGGACGACGAACTTCGTCCCGAGGCCGGACTGGTACTTCTACTTCCTCTTCTACCTGCTCCGGGTGTTCAAGTGGCCGGAGTCGGTGTTCCTCGGCACCGTCGGCGTGCCGACGATCGCGCTCATCCTGCTGCTCGGGGTGCCGTTCTACGACCTGCGCCGCGAGCGCCGGCTCTTCCGCCGGCCGCTGGCCGCCGTCGGCGCGGTGCTCGTGATCCTCTCGATGGCGATCCTGACCTGGAAGGGCGCGACCGCCTCCGAGGCGCTCGCCTCCGAGGTAATCGCCGACGTCCCGCACTGGGTCTCGACCGAGAAGCTGCCGCCGAAGGCCGTGCCGGGCGCGAAGCTCTTCGCGGTCGCCGGCTGCACCGCGTGCCACACGTATCTGGGCACCGGCTCGTCCAACCTCGGCGCACCCGACCTGACGGCGATCGGCACGCGGAACCTCGGCATCCAGTTCCAGATCAACCACCTGAAATGCCCGTCCTGCGTGAATCCGGGCTCGCCGATGCCGAAGTTCGCCTCGCTCGGCGACGCCCGCCTGAAGCAGCTCGCGATCTTCCTCGAGAGCTCCAAGGGCAAGCAGTAGCGGCGTAGCGGCACAATCCCCGGATGCACGTGTTCCTGGGGATCACCGGCGCGAGCGGCGCGCCGTACGCGGCCCGCCTCCTCGAAGCGCTGCAGGCGGCCGACTGCGAGATCGGCGTCAGCGCGTCGAGCGCCGCCGTCGAGGTGCTCGCGACCGAGCTCTACGGCAACCCGCGGCTGAGCCGCGACGAGACGCTCGCCCGCCTGCTCGAGCACGCTCCGGGTGCCACGCTCTACGACCCGAACGACTGGAAGGCGCCGTACGCGTCGGGCAGCGCCAAGGTCGACGCCTACGTCATCTGCCCGTGCTCGATGGGGACGCTCGGGACGATCGCCTCGGGCGCGATGCAAAACCTCATCCATCGTGCCGCGTCGGTCGCCCTCAAGGAGGAGCGGCGGCTGATCCTGATGCCGCGCGAGACACCGCTCAGCGCGATCCATCTCCGCAACATGCTCACCCTGCGCGAGGCGGGGGCGACGATCCTGATGCTCGCGCCGGGCTTCTACCACGGCGCCGAGACCGTCGACGACCTCGTCGACTTCGTCGTCGCGCGCGCGCTCGACCAGCTCGGCCTCGAGAACGAACTGGCGAGACGATGGGGTCAGTAGACAGCGGCACGCTGGCGCCGGACGGCGTGCAGCGGATGTTCGACCGGATCGCGCCGGTCTACGACGCCATGAACCGCGTCATGACGGCCGGCCTCGACCGCCGCTGGCGCGCGATCACGCTCGACGAGACGGTCCGCAGCGGCGACCGAGTCCTCGACGTCTGCACCGGCACCGGCGATCTCGCGATCGGCGCGGCCGGCCGGGGCGCGCGGACGACCGGCCTCGACTTCTCGCCCGAGATGCTCGCGCGGGCACGCCGCAAGCGCGGCGACGTCGAGTGGATCCAGGGCGACGCGCTCGCGCTGCCGTTCGCGGACGGCGTCTTCGACGCCGCGACGGTCGGCTTCGGCGTCCGCAACGTCGCCGACCTCGACCTCGGGCTGCGCGAGCTGCGACGGGTGCTGCGCGACGGCGGCCGCCTCGGCATCCTCGAGATCACGACGCCGCGCGGCGCGCTCGCGCCGTTCTACCGGCTCTGGTTCGACCGCGTCGTGCCGCTGCTTGGCAAGGTGCTGCCGGGCGGCGCTGCGTACACGTATCTGCCCGCGAGCGTGCGCCGCTTCCCGGCGCCCGACGACCTCGCCGACATGCTCGCCGGCGCGGGCTTCGCGAACGTCCGGTACAGGACGTTTGCCGGCGGGATCGTCGCCTTGCATCTGGGAGACGCCTCATAGCCACGACCGCCGAGACGCTCGCCAACATCCGCGCCGTCGAGGGGCTCGCGGAGTACCTCGACACGCTCGAGGAGCGGCTCGCCCGCACGGTGGCGAGCCATCCGGGGCTCGTCGCGGCCGTCGGCAACGAGGCCCTCGCGGCGGGCGGCAAGCGGTTGCGCCCCGTGCTCGTCTTCCTCAGCACGCCGCCCGGGCAGGAGCCGTCGATCGCAGCCGGTGTCGCCGTCGAGCTCGTGCACATGGCGACGCTCGTGCACGACGACCTGATCGACCGCGCGCACTTCCGCCGCGGCAAGGCCGCCGCGTGGTCGGTGTACGGGCCGGAGGCGGCGCGGGCGACGGGCGACTACCTCTTCGCGCGCGCCTTCGCGGAGCTGACCGCGACCGGCGACGCCGCGGCGGTGCAGATCCTCGCCGACGCGACGCTGGCGCTCGCCCGCGGCGAGGCGATGCAGCGGCTGCAGACGCACGACCCGTCGACGACGGTCGAGGCGTACGTCGAGCGGTGCGGGCTCAAGACGGGGAAGCTCTTCGAGGCGGCGTGCCGGCTCGGCGGCGGCAGCGGCGAGTACGGTCTCGCGCTCGGGATCGCGTTCCAGATCGCCGACGACGTCCTCGACTGCTCGGGCGCGACGATCGAGACCGGCAAGATCGCCGGCACCGACCTCCGCGACGGGACGCCGACCCTGCCCTTGCTGCTGGCCGCGCAGCAGGACGACGTCGTGCGGGCGGCGCTCGCCGGCGGCCCGCTGGAGGGTGCGCTCGTGCGGGTTGCCGCGACGGGCGCCCTGGAGCGCTCGCGCGAGGTGGCGCTGGACTACGCTAGGAAGGCCAGGGCGTGCCTCGACGGTGAGCTGTATCGCGAGGAGCTCGAAGCCCTGACCCACGCAGTGGTCGACAGGGAGGGATAGCGGCAGTGGCGGTTCTGCAGGAGCTCGACACGCTCGCACCGATTCGCGAGAAGGTCGAGGCAGGGGAGCGGCTCGACTTCGAGGACGGGCTGACGCTCATGGAGACGGACGACCTGCTCGCGCTCGGCGAGCTGGCCGACCTCGCGCGCCGCGTGCGCGGCGGGAACGACGAGGTGTACTTCGTCCAGAACCTCTACCTGAACCAGACGAACGTCTGCCGCGTGAAGTGCAAGTTCTGCGCGTTCGCGAAGACGCGCAAGCAGGAGGACGCGTACACGATCAGCGCCGACGAGCTCGTCGAGGATGCGGTGCAGCAGTACGAGCTCGCGAAGTTCACGGAGATCCATTGCGTGAACGGCGAGAACCCGCACGTCGACCTCGAGTTCTACGCGGACGTGCTGCGCAAGCTGAAGGCCGCGCTGCCGGACGTCCATCTCAAGTTCTACACGGCCTCCGAGATCCACCACATGTCGAAGCTCGAGGGCTGCTCGCACGACGAGGTGCTGCGCGTGCTCAAGGACGCCGGCCTCGACTCGATGCCGGGCGGCGGCGCGGAGATCTTCGCCGCGCGCGTGCGCGAGCTGATCGCGCCCGGCAAGGAGCCGGCGGAGGAGTGGTTCCACGTCCACGACACGGCGCACCGCATGGGCATCCCGACCCACTGCACGCTGCTCTACGGCCACGTCGAGACCTACGAGGAGCGCATCGACCACATGCTGCGGCTCCGCGCGCAGCAGGACGCGACCGGCGGCTTCCTCGCGTTCATCCCGCTCGCGTTCCATCCGGAGAACACGGTGTTCGAGCGGCGCGGCTTCCGGCACACGACCGGCGCCGACGACCTGAAGATGCTCGCGGTCGGCCGCCTGATGCTCGACAACATCCCGAACATCAAGGCGTACTGGATCATGATGGGCATGCCGATGGCGCAGCTCGCGCTGCACTTCGGCGCGAACGACGTGCAGGGCACGGTCGTCCGCGAGAAGATCTTCCAGGCGGCGGGCGCGACGAGCGGCACGGAGCAGAAGATCCCGGAGCTCGTCCGCTTCGTCAGCGAGGCGGGCCGCATCCCGGTGCAGCGCGACACGCTCTACAACGAGCTCAGACGATGGTGAACGTCGCCGAGTACGAGCTTGCCGACGACGTCGTCTGGGTCGGGACGCTGCCCGGTCTCGTGTGCCGCGGCGCCGAACAGGTGCGCAACCGGCTGGCGCAGGTCCCGACGTTCAGCCCCGAGGTGCTCGCCGAGCGCGACGGCATGGTGCTGATCGACCCGCACGTCTCCGCACCGCCCCGGCTGAATCCTGAGCTGCACCAGATCCTCGTCGTGGACGACGGCATCGTCTCCGAGATTCGCGACTATCCGAACCTCGCCGCCGCGCAGGCCGCATGGGAGGCGACGGCGTGAAGCTCGGCCGCATCTCGTATGTGAACATGGCGCCCGTCTTCTACCGGGTCGACGCCGAGGTGGAGGAGGTCCAGGGCGTCCCGACGGCGCTGAACAAGATGCTCGTCGAGGGCGAGCTCGACACCGCGCCGATCTCGTCGATCGAATACGCCCGCAACGCCGACAAGCTCCGGCTGCTGCCGCGCCTGTGCGTCGCGTCGGAGGGTGCGGTCGATTCGATCCAGCTCGTCTCGCGCAGGCAGCTCGAGCAGGTGCGCGTCGTCGCGGTGACGCCGGAGAGCGCGACCTCGGTCGCGCTGACGAAGGTGCTGCTGCCGGAGGCGGAGCAGGTGCCGCTCGAGGCGTACGAGTCCGGCGACGCGGACGCGAAGCTCCTGATCGGCGACGCGGCGCTCAAGTCCGCGTTCGAGGATCCGACGCCCCACTTCGACCTCGGCCGCCTGTGGCTCGAGCGGACGGGCCTGCCGATGGTGTTCGCGGTCTGGGCGTGCCCCGAGCCGCTCGCCGACGGGCTCGCCGACCTCGAGGACGCGCTCGTCGCGTCCGTGCGCTTGGCGCGCGCAGAGCCGGAGAAGCTCGCCTACGAGGCCGCCGAGCGCTACGGCTATCCCGCGGGGTTCCTCGCGCGCTACTTCGAGAAGCTGCGCTACCGCTTCGGCCCGCGCGAGCGCGCCGGCCTCTACACGTTCCTCGAGCTCGCCCGCGACGCCGGCCTGCTCGAGACCGTGCCGGAGCTCCGCTTCGTGCAGACGACCGGAGCTGCGGTCGCGTGAGCGTCACCATCTCGCCGACGACCGAGATCCTCGAGAAGGCGCTCGACGGCGCGCGCATCACCGAGGAGGACGCCGTCACGCTGCTCCGCTCGCGCGACCTCGTCGCGGTCGGGCGGGTCGCGAACGAGCTGCGGAACCGCAAGCACGATCCGGACCGCGTCACGTTCATCGTCGACCGCAACCTCAACTACACGAACATCTGCAAGACCGACTGCGACTTCTGCGCGTTCTACCGCTCGCCCGGGGACGCGAGGGAGGGCTATCTGCTGCCGAAGCCGGTCATCTTCAAGAAGATCGAGGAGACGCTCGCGATCGGCGGGACGGGCCTGCTGATGCAGGGCGGTCACCACCCAGATCTCGGCATCGAGTACTACGAGGATCTTTTCCGCAGCATCAAGGCGAGGTACCGCATCCACCTGCACGCGCTCTCGCCGCCCCAGGTGCAGCACATCTCCCGCAAGTCGCACCTGAGCGTGCCGGAGACGCTGACGCGGCTGCGCGACGCCGGCCTCGACTCGATTCCGGGCGGCGGCGGCGAGATCCTCGTCGACCGGGTTCGCGACATCATCGCGCCGAAGAAGACGAAGAGCGCCGAGTGGCTCGGCGTCATGCGCCACGCGCACCGGCTCGGCATCTCGACGACGGCGACGATGATGTACGGCCACGTCGAGACGCTCGAAGAGCGCGTCGAGCACATGCGCAAAGTGCGCGAGCTGCAGGACGAGACGGGCGGCTTCCGCGCCTTCTTCTCGTGGACGTTCCAGGACGACGGCAACCGGCTCGGCGCCCTCGTGCCCGTCGAGACGCGGCCGACGTCGTTCGACTACCTGCTCACGCAGGCCGTGTCGCGCATCTACCTCGACAACATGCCGCACATCGGCTCGTCCTGGGTGACGCAGGGCAAGAAGATCGGCCAGGTCGCGCTGCAGTTCGGCGCCGACGACCTCGGCAGCGTGATGATCGAGGAGAACGTCGTCTCGGCCGCGGGCACGACGTACCGCGCGTCGACCGACGAGTTCGTCCACCTGATCCGCTCGCTCGGCAAGATCCCGGTGCAGCGCGACACGCTTTACAGAACCGTCAGAGTCTTCGACTAGCCCTTCTCAAGCCTTAGCGACGCGCAGCTTCGGCTCGAGCGGTTTCCGGCGGGGTCAACGGCGACGACGCAAAACTTGTCAGCTCGTGTTCCACGCGGTGCGTGCCAAGCCGCCGAGTAGACGGAGCCGTTGGCGATTGCGTTCATGGCCGTGTTGATGATCTTCACAACGGCGGATCCTCGGTAGACGGTGATGATCTCGCGGGTCCGCTTGGAGTCATCCGACAGTCGATATCGGAGACTTACCAATCCCCCGAGGGGGCCGGCGCTCGACAGCGCAGTCACGGTCGGTGGCCTTGCGTCGTGTGGGACGGGAATCGGCGGTGGCGTTGGATTCGTGATCGTGAACGGCGTCGTCGAGAGCGCGGCGATTTCGGTGCCCCACCCGACCGCGCTTCCGTAAGCACCAGCAACCCAAACGCGAGTGTTGTCGGCAGGGTCGTACGCAGCCGAGAAGTAGTCGCCCCACCGGCCGCTGGCATTGAATGACGTTCCATCCTTTAGCTCGCTGTACCCGGATCCGTGTCCCGGGTCAATGTCGACCCCCAGACCCGGGTAGTCGCCGGGCGAGGAAAAGCCGAAGACTGAGATGAGCGTTCCCGCGCCATCGGGTCGAAATGCCGGATACATCGCTGAGCGGCCAGCTGCCAACGCCTCTTCTCTTTGGTCTAGCACCTGACCGCCCGGAGTGATTTCCTCGTATCGGATGCAGGCGTTGAACGCACCTCCGACGGTGCATCCATCGTCGGCAGCGAGCCAGATGTTGCCGCCGAGTAGGAAGGCATCCTGTACGCGGTTGTCGCCTGGATCGACTGTCGTCGATGTGCCTAGCTGGTTTGGTGGGGGCGCTTTCCTCAGGAAGGCCACCGCCGCGCGCTGAATCGGGATGGACGCTTGCGTCGGCGACGTAGCCGTATAGATGACGACTTGCGATAGGAGATAGTCCGTTGACACGAAGAAGAGCGTCGACCCGCCGCTCAGAAGAGCTACTGGCGTGATTCCCACGAATCGGGCGTCCGGGCCGAAGACGCTTGAGGTCGGCGCGGCGCCAGTCAGCATCGCGGACTTGTCGAACAGTCGGATGACGCCTCCGACGTATGGCTGTTGCCGCGTGATGCAGCTCGAGAAGAGGTCGTAGCTGATTGCGACCATCGCGTCGGTGACGGCAAGCCGAGGCTGATCGGGACAACCTGCAGACGCAAAGGCGTAAATCCACCAGCTCCCGGTCGGATCATCGGACATGGACACGGCAAGGTCCGTCTCGGCACGAGTCACGTCGAATGCAACAAAGAACCAGCGACCACTTGTTGCATCGAAGAGGAGGCGAGGATCTGACATCTGGTCTGTATGGCGATTGATCGCAGTAGTTGAGAAGAAGTCGCCGAGCTGCCGAATCGGAGAGCTGGAGAACCCGGCACCAATGCGCCACCAAGCCACCGCGGAGTTGACTGTCTCACCGAGATAACTCTGGCTCACTCCAATCGATACGTCCGCGGGCATGAAGCCTCCGGCCTCGGCTGCGTCGATGCCTTCCTGCGTGAATCCGATGGACGGGCTCGCGCGCCGACTACGTGACACTCGAGGTCTCATCGCAGTTCCGCTGAGAATGCGACCTTGGGCCTCAGTGTGAGACTCGGCATCGGCGTCGGCGGTTGGGAGCTCCGGAACGATCTTCCGCTCTCTGTCGAACGTTGGAATCAGTTGCAGTGCGGCTGGCGCGATCCAGACGGCGCCGCCGCTCCCATGCCAATCCCGTGACGGCGCGGCTCC
>JBEQUF010000203.1:0-6898 GCA_040349295.1 Actinomycetota bacterium
GGAGCCGCACGTTCATCGCACGCGCGAGCCGCCTTGCCAGCGCCGCGGCGGCGAAGCTCGCTCCGGTCGCATCGCGCGCCCGCGACGGGATCGTCCGGCTCGCCGCTCCGTACGTGCACAACGCTGCAGCGATCGCCGCCGCCTACGCGCATGCGATCGCCGGCGTGCCGGCGGCGCTCCGTGCGCACCACCGGCGACGCCTACAATCCGCCACCCGATGGACGCCCGGCTGGCAGCGATACTCGACGACGCTCGTGCGCAGATCGCGCGCGGCGACGAGCCGGATGCGGCAGCACTGACGTCCCGCATCGAGGCGCTGCCCGACCACGACCGCGCGCTCGCGCAGCTGAACCGCCTGCTCGCCGTCGCCCGCGCGAAGCGAGCACTCGCGCCGCCGACGCCGCTTCCGGCGCCGGCGCCGAGACCGCAGCGCGAGGTCTACCGGGCGAAGCCGACGATCGCCGCGAACATGAACGTCCGCGCGCGCGAGCACGGCGACGCAGTCGTCCTCGAATGGGATGTGGCGCGCGGCGTCGGTGCCTGGGACGCGCGGATCGCCGACCGTCCGGACGCCAGGTCGCCGTACGCGGACCGCGAGACGCTCACCCTGACGGCGCCGTCCCTCGAGCTGCGGCTCGACGAGCTGCCGCAACGGGTCAGCATCACCGGACGCAACAGCGCAGGCCGGATCGTGCAGCGCGCGGTCGTCTCCGGCCTGACGCGCGCGAACTGGCGCCAGAAATGGCAGCAGCGCGCGAGCGCGTCGTAACGACTCGTTTTCGTTCGGCCCGATCCGTCAACAACCGGACCATGGCGCCGCGCGCACTCTGGTCCGGCTCGATCACGTTCGGGCTCGTCAACGTTCCCGTGCGCCTCTACAGCGCCGTTCACGAGCACAAGCTCGACTTCCACCTCGTCCACGCGACGGACGACGGCCCGATCGGCTACCAGAAGATCTGCAAGCTCGAGGACACGCCGGTCCCGAACGACGAGATCGTCAAGGCGTACGAGTTCACGAAGGGCGAGTTCGTCCAGCTGACCGACGAGGACTTCGACACGGTGCAGGTCGAAGGACAGCGGACGATCGAGCTCGTGGACTTCGTCCCCTACGCCGACATCGACCCCGTCTACTTCGCGCACACGTACCTCGCCGGCCCGCAGAGCGGCGGCGAGAAGACATACGCGCTGCTCGCGAAGGCGATGGAGCGCTCGGGGCTCGTCGGCATCGGCAAGTTCGTCATGCGCAGCCGCCAGTACCTCGGCTGCGTCCGCGTACGCGACGGCGTGCTCGCGCTCGAGCAGTTGCATTTCGCGGACGAGATCGACGAGCCGAAGGGGATCCTGCCCGACACGCTCCCCTCGGTCGCGAAGCGGGAGCTCGACATGGCGCTGAGACTGATCGAGGGCTTCGCCGCCGACTGGCAGCCGGAGCGGTACGAGGACACGTACACCGCCGCGCTGCGCGAGGTCGTGAAGGCGAAGCGGCGCGGCAAGGACGTGCACGAGCTGCGCGAGCCGGACGAGGAAGCCGCACCGCCCGACCTCATGGAGGCGCTGCGGCTGAGCATCGAGCAGTCGCAGAGGTCGCGGAAGCCGGCGCGCAAGCGCCGGACGACCGCGACGAGGCGCTGAGATCCGGCCGCTACGCGACCGGGAGGGCGCGACCGTGTCGCGCGAGCGACGTGGCCCAGAGGAGCACGTCGACGAGCACGAGCAGCGCGATCACGGTCAGCGATCCGGTCACGAGAGACACGATCGCGAGCACGCCTGCGACGGCGCCGAGCACCATCGCCGTCCGGGCGAGCGACCTGCCGAGCGCACAGGTGCAGATGCCGGCGACCGTGATCGCGAGCGCACCCCAGCGGTTGCCGAGATCCGACTGCCAGGTGATGAGGAAGAGGAGGACGACGGCCCCGGTGAGCACGGCCGCCGCCACGTCCTTGCGTCTGTCTGTCATGTCCCGAGGCTCACCCGGGCGCTCCCGACGAGACATCGGCGAATCCACGGAAGCGCGGGGCGTATCCCGGTCGCAACCCGGCGCGTTGCCAGTCCATGAAGCTCGCAGCGCTGTTCGCCCTCGTGGCCTGCCTGACCGGCGCGGGGACGTACGCCGGCGCCAGAGCCCTGCACCACACGGCGCCGGTCGCGACGCAGCTCGTCTCCCAGCGAGATACGACCCCGACCGCGGCGCAGTTCGCCGAGGCGCTCGTCGGCGCCGCCGGCCAGGTCGCTGTCGGCGAGACGATCTCCAACACGCACTGCGTCAAGGCGTCGCCGGCGCACTACATGTGCGCGTACGTGGTCGTGAAGCCGCTGAGCGTCGAGTGCCACCTGATGCAGGGGCTGTGGACGCCGGGCGAAGCCTCGACGATCACCGTGACGCTCGCCGGCCAGGTCGGCCGCTGCGACTCGGTGCGCTCTGCGATCCAGTCGCTCGGGTAGCGTCCTCGCATCGAGCACGAGTTCCGCATCCAGATGCGTTGGGGCGACTTCGACGCGCTCGGCCACCTGAACCACGTCAGCTACCTCGTCTACTGCGACGAGGCGCGCGACGCCGCGCTGGCGGCGCTCGGCGGCTCGTACGTCGTCGCGCATCAGGAGATCGACTACCGGCGCGAGATCCCGCTCGGCACGCGCGAGCTCGTCGTGCGCACGCGGATCACCCGCGTCGGCATCTCGAGCGTGCACGTCGAGCACGACGTCGCCGACGGCGCGGCGAGCGCGGCCGCCGTCGTCGTCGCCTGGGATCGCGAGCTGCGGACGAAACGCGAGCTGACGCAGGCAGAGCGTGACGCCCTGACCGCGTGAGGCGTCAGGACAGCACGCAATGCGACGTTCAGCGCAGCACGTAGCGCAGGAACAGGTGGTTCTCGGCGCGGCGAACGGAGACGACGCGGCCGTCGACGTGAACCTGCGGCAGCAGCTCGACGCCCTCCACGAGCGAGAACCGCTTCCGGTCGACGAACCGGCCGGCGACGACCGGTGAGATCGTGAGGAAGAGCTCGTCGACGCAGCCGTCCGCGAGCAGCGAGCCGAAGACGTGCGGGCCGGCCTCGGAGAGGATGCGCGCGTGGCCGCGCTCGCGCAGCACGCGCAGCCCGGCGGACACGTCGACCCAGTCGCCGTCGTTCACGGCGACGACGTCGGGCAGGACACCGTCGAGCAGCGCCGCACCGGCGACCGTCGTCAGGACGACGGCGCGCTGCAGCGCCGGGTGACCGACGTCGAGCGACGCCCCGGTCGACACGACCGCGAGCGCCGGCTCGCCGAGCTCGGCGAACGCGTCGGCGGCGTCGGGGAAGACGCCGGCGGGCCGCCACATCCCCGCCGGCGAGGAGAGGAGCGTCCCGGAGCCGACGACGACGACGTCCGCGAGCGCGCGGAGCAGGCCCATGAGGAACTTGTCCGCCCTGCTGTGGTCGGCGACGAGCGCATTCGACTGCTCGAGCTCCGGGATCGCGACGACGCCGTCGACGGTCTGCACGAAGTTCGCGAAGACGCGCGGGCCCTCGAAGCCGAGCGGCCCGCCGTACAGCTCGCGCAACACGTCGGGCAGAGGCTGCTGCGGCAGCCCGTGCTCCTCCCAGAGGAGCTCGATCACCGCCGGCTGCTGCGCACCTGTGCGAGGAACTCGCGGCGCAGGTCCGCGTCCTCGTCGTACAGCCCGCGGAAGAAGGTCGTCGCGGTACGCGAGCCCTCCTCCTCGACGCCGCGCATCTGCGTGCAGAGATGCGCCGCCTCGAGGTGCACCGCGACACCGCGCGGCGCGACGAGCTCGACGAGCGTGTCGGCGATCTGCTCCCCGAGCCGCTCCTGCACCGTGAACCGGCGCGCATAGAGACGCACGAGCCGCGTCAGCTTGGAGATGCCGAGGATCTCGCCGTCGGCGACGTACGCGACGTGTGCGGCGCCGTGGAACGGCAGCGCGTGGTGCTCGCAGAGCGCGAAGAACGAGATCGGCCCCTCGACGATCTGGCCGTGCCGTCCGTCGACGTGCGCCGGCCGCTCGGACGGGAATGCCGTCCGCAGCTTCGGATCGCCGTCGTAGCCGGCCGTCGCGTCGAACATCGCCTGCAGGAAGCGCCGCGGCGTGTCGGCGGTGCCCGGCGTGCCGAGCTCCATCCCGAACGCCTCGAAGATCTCGGCGACGTACCCCTCGTACCGCGTCCAGTCCTCCGCGGAGACCGAACGCTCGTCGTCCCGGCGGGACGGAAGCTCAACGATGCTCAAGAGACACCTCCTGTCCCGTTTCGGTGGCGAGGATCGCGACGACCGCCGCGGCCTCCGCGACGAGCACCCATACGTAGACGAGCGGGTGCCCGAGCGCCATGCAGATTCCGAACGCAGCAAGCTGCGTCGACATTCCGAGATTCGCGAACGTCCCCACTTGCCACCCCGCGATCGCGCGGCCTCCCAGCACAAGGTCGGCGAGCCTGTCCTGCCAGCCATACATGACGCCGTACACGCGGCCGAGCACCGTCGCGTCCCACGCCGCAGGACGGCCGCTCGCGAGGCGCTCGACGTTGAAGTTGACGCTGCACACGAACGTGAGCAGCACGAAGCCGACGATCGCCGACCAGTGCAGCAGCGCCGCGAAGAGCGCCGCGTTCACGAGCAGGTCGCACTCGCAGTCGAGCCAGCGCCCGAAGACAGTGACTCGGCCCGTGAGGCGCGCGAGCTGGCCGTCGGCGTTGTCGAGCAGCGTCTTCAGCTGCACGAGCAGGGCTGCGACGACCAGATGACCGCGTGCGAGCTCGACCGCGCCCGCGACGCCGCTCGCGGCCGAGAGCAGGACGACCGCAGGCGGCGGCACGCGCAATGCGGCGAACACGAGGACGAACGGATGCGCGAGCGGCCGGAACAGGTGCTCGCACAGCACCTCGGTCCCACGTCTCGCCTTCCGCGACTCAGCGAGCCTGGACAAGCCTCTCGCGCGCCTCGTCGACCTTGTCCCAGACGTTCCAGAGCACGACGCCGCGCGGCCGGCCGCCGTCGAGATACGTCAGCACGCCCTTGCGGAACGGCTCCTGCCACTCGGCGTCGACCTCGAGCCGGGAGTCGACGTCACCCACCGCCTCGTAGCCGAGATCGAAGAGGTCGGAGTAGAAGAACGGGATGTGGTCGTACACGACGTGCGCGCCCGCCATGTTCCCGCCGACGATCTTGCCGTGCGTGTTCGCATGATCCTCGTGCTCGACGCGGAAGCGCTCGCCGAGCACGGGGCTCGGGAAGTTCGCGACATCGCCTGCGGCGAAGACGTCGTCCCGCCCGCCGACGCGTCCGTACTCGTCGACGACGATGCCGTTGTCGACCGGCAGGCCGGCGGCCTCGGCGAGCTCGACGTTCGGCACGATGCCGAGGCCGGCGACGACGACGTCCGCGTCGATCGCCGCGGCGTCCGCGACCGATTCGCCGGGCCGCACGTCGACGCCCTTCTCGCGGTAGTAGTCATTGAGGAACGCACCGAGGTCGTGGGGGAAGAGCCGCGCGCCGATCGTCGCCTCGGGGAAGAGCATGGTCACGCTCGCGCCGACCCCCACCAGCGCGGCCGCGATCTCCGAGCCGACGAAGCCGCCGCCGACGACGGTCACGCGCGTGCCGTCGGTCGCGCGCTCGCGCAGCGTGCGGTAGTCGTCGAGCGTCCGGAAGTAGACGACGTTCGCGTCGTCCCCGGCGAGCCGCCGCGGCGAGCCGCCGGTCGCGAACAGGAGCTTCTCCCAGCCGTAGACCTCGCCGGCGTCGTCGACGGCCGTGCGCGCCTCGAGATCGACGGCCACGATCCGCCGCCCGAGGCGCAGGTCGACGCCGTGGTCGCGCGTGTTGCGCCAGATCTTCGCCTCGTCGCCGCCGCTCCAGAGGCCTTTCGTCAGCGGCGGCCGCTTGTACGGCTCGTGCCGCTCGTCGCCGACCAGCACGATCGGGCCCTCGGCGTCGTGCTCGCGGATGCCCTTGGCGGCCGCGTCGCCCGTCATCCCGCCGCCGACGATCAGATAGCGCGTCTCCATTCGGCCGATCGTAGTGAGCGGCGATACTCCTGACCATGTGGACGGAATCGGACGGGGCGCTGCGACGGACGTTCGACTGCGCGTCGTTCGCCGAGGCGATTGCCTTCGTCGTCCGGATCGCGGAGCTCGCAGAGCGGGAGAACCACCATCCGGACATCGACGTGCGCTACCGGTCGGTGACGATCGCCTGGACGACCCACTCGGCCGGCGGGGTCACCGATCGCGACCGCGAGCTCGCCGTCCGGACCGACGATCTGTTCCCCTCAGGACAGGTTTCGGCGGATTCTGTCTAGCTTGTAAGTGAGATTTGTGTAGATTGTGTGAGTGAGATCCCCCTTTTGGGGGACTGACGCCCGGGAGGACCGGGGCTTCAATGGGGCCTCCCAACGACAGCCGGCGGCGCTTTGCGCTGCGGTTCCTGACGAAGGGCGTCACCTATGTCTCACACCAGAGTCTTTCTCGTGCTGTGCGCGCTCGCCTTCACGCTGGCGGTTCTGCTCGCACGCCCGCTCGCAGCCCGCGCCGACGACGGCGGCCCGGACCCGATCGTCACGACGCCCGACCCGACGCCGACGGTCAGCACGACGCCGCTCGAGCACCAGGTGCCGGTCGTCAAGAAGACCCCCGCCCCGGTGCGCCGCCTCCAGCAGAGCGCCGCCTTCGGCGTCCGCGTCGTCAAGTACGCGAGGAAGTTCGTCGGGACGCCGTACGTCTACGGCGGCAGCTCGCCCCGCGGCTTCGACTGCTCCGGCTTCGTCCGGTTCGTCTACGCCCACTTCGGCGTGTCGCTGCCGCACTCGAGCTACGCGCAGTTCACCGACGGCCGCCGCGTCTCCCGCCGGTCGCTCCGGCCCGGCGACCTCGTGTTCTTCGACGGGCTCGGCCACGTCGGC
>JBEQUF010000373.1:0-9210 GCA_040349295.1 Actinomycetota bacterium
GATCGCGGGCATCTACGCCTACAACTCGCACCTGAACTGGTCGCAGTGGCTCGGCGTCGCGATCATCCTCGGCACCGTCACGCTGCTGCCGGTGCAGCGGCGCCGGTCGGTGGTGCGCCTCGCCGCGCGCGACGCGGCGCTCGCGACGACCTAGCTTCGATCGGACTAGGACGGAACGGGTGCGCGCCCTAGCATCGGCGCCGTGCTTGCAATCGCCCTCGCAGTCGCCGCGCTCGCAGCGCCGGGCTCGTTCGACCGCGTCGCCACCGGCTTCGGCGCCCTGACGTACGTGACGTCGGCGCCGAGCAACCCGTCGACGCTCTACCTCGTGCAGCAGGACGGCGTGATCAAGACGTGGCCCGACGGCAAGACGTTCGCCGACCTGAGCGACGTCGTGCAGGACGACCAGGGCGAACGCGGGCTGCTCTCGATCGCGTTCAGCCCGCAGTACGCACAGAACGGACTCTGGTACGCGTACTACGTCGACAAGAGCAACGACGTGCGCGTCGTCGAGGAGCCGAGCGGCCGCTCGCTGCTCGACGTCCCGCATCCATGGCCGAACCACAACGGCGGCCAGCTCCAGTTCGACAAGAACGGCTTCCTCTACGCCGGCATCGGCGACGGCGGCACCGACCCGAACGGCGGCGGCACCGCGCCGGGCGACCCGAACGACAACGCCCAGAACCGGAAGGTCATGCTCGGCAAGCTCCTGCGCATCGACCCGCGCAAGCCGAATGCGACCTGGCAGATCGTCGGCTTCGGCCTCCGGAACCCGTGGCGGTTCTCGTTCGACCGCACGACGGGCGACCTCTGGATCGGTGACGTCGGCGCCGCCACGTACGAGGAGATCGACCGTCGCCCGAAGGCGAAGCTGGGCGTGCCGGCCGACTACGGCTGGAGCCGCTACGAGGGGACGATCCCGTACAAGCCGAAGATCAAGCTCGCGCTGCCGAAGGCGTACGTCCCACCGCTCTTCCAGTACTCGCACGCCGGCGGGGCCGAGTGCGCGATCATCGGCGGCTACGTCGCCAAGGGCCGTTACTACTACGGCGACCTCTGCTCCGGGAGCATTTGGTCGTTCCCGGTCGCGGCGAAGCACCCGTCGCCGGCCCGGATGACGATCCGCATCCCGAACCTGACCTCGTTCGGACAGGCCGCCGACGGCACGATCTACGCCGTCAACCAGCAGGGCGAGCTCTATCGGCTCGACGGCGCCGGCTGAGCCAGGTCGAGCCCGAGCACGTACGCCTCGTCGAGGCCGGCGACGAGCGCGCCGGCGATGCCGCCGCGGAGCTCCGGCGTCGGACGCGGCACCCAGAGGCGCGCGACCGTCGACAGCCGCGCGTCGATCGCCGCGAGGCGCGCCGCGACGCGGGTGTCGCTGGTGTCGCGCGCGTCGTAGGCGAGAAACGTGTTCAGGTCGGCGAGCGTCTCGTGCATTGCGCGGAGCTGCTCCTCCGAACGCGTGCCTGCACTCCAGTGCGGCATCGTCCCCGGCACCGCACCGTGCTCGAGACATCCCGCCGCGAGCCCGTACGCCGCGGCTGCGACCTCCGCGGTGGCGCCGTCGATGCCGTCCGTGTCGATCAGCTTGTCGCCGTACGTCACCAGCGCATATGCCGCCCACGAGGCGCGGCGCTCGGGCCCCCGGGGCAGCTGCTCGACCCGGTCGTATGCCGCGAGACACCGGTGCCGCAGGGGGCCGAACCAGGAGCGCGGGACGTCCCCGCGGAACGGCGAAGCGAACGTCAACCCTCTTCCCGGCCCGAATACACGGCGGCCGACGGCTGCACGACCTTGCCTTCGGCGAGCCCGGAGGCGATCTCGTCGAGCACTCCTTCGAGGAAGCTGTCGGTCGTCGTCCAGAGCAGCACCTCGCGGGCCGGGTAGCTAACCACCGCCTCGATGCGGACGGCGCGCGAGCGGCGCCCGCGGACGACGGCGATCGGGAGCAGCGCGACGAACCGGAAGAGCGGCACGATGATCGCCGACCACAGCGCGGTGAACGGCGCGAAGACCAGCCACAGATCGTTGGGCACGCCGAGCGACGCGCCCGCCTCGCCTTCGCGCCACGGCGGCAGCGCCGTCTTCGAGACGTAGAGCTCCCAGACGATGCCGTTCGGCGCGGTGACCGTCCGCGCAGGGCGGAACAACCCCATGCGGACGGACTCTACGCCCTCGGTCCGACCGCCTCATCTGCACAACAAGAAACACCACGCATGCCGGAATCGTTCATGCTTCGGCCCATGACCGACTACGACCTCACCGAAGACGACGAGCCGGACTTCGAGACCGACGACGACGACGAGCTCCTGCTCGGCGGCGACGACGACGATTTCTCGCTCGAAGACGACGAGTAGCTGCCCCGATCCGAACGGTTTAGGCTCCGTTCATGGATCTCCGAGACACCCCTGAGGAAGCCCGATTCCGCGCCGATCTGCGGGCGTGGATCGACACGAACCTGCCCGACGACAAGCGCGGCGGCCGCGGCGGGGCGCAACGGTTCGACGACCCGTTCATGCGCGAGTGGAGCCACAAGCTCCACGAAGCCGGCTACGCGGGACTGACGTGGCCGAAGGAGTTCGGCGGCGCGGGCGCGCCGTACAGCTTCCAGGCGATCTTCTACGAGGAGATGGCCGCGGCCCAGGCGCCGTCGCACATCGGCGTCATCGGTCTCGGCATGGCAGGACCGACGATCATCGCCCACGGCACCGACGAGCAGAAGGCGCGCTACCTGCAGCCGCTGCTCGCCGCGGACGAGATCTGGTGCCAGGGCTTCAGCGAGCCCGACGCCGGCTCCGACCTGGCCGCTGCGCGTACGCGCGCCGAGCGGAAGGGCGACGTCTATCTCGTCAACGGCCAGAAGGTCTGGTCGTCGTTCGCGCACAACGCCGACTTCTGCATCCTCGTCACCCAGAGCGATCCCGACGCGCCGAGATACCGCAACCTGACCTACCTGATCGTCGACATGCACGCCCCAGGCATCGAGGTGCGGCCGCTGCGCCAGATCACCGGCGAGGCGGAGTTCAACGAGATCTTCTTCAGCGACGTCGAGGTGCCGGTGGCGAACCGCCTCGGCGACGAGGGCGACGGCTGGAACGTCGCGATGACGACGCTCCTGCACGAGCGCGGCACGCTCGGATTCGCGCTGACCGCGACGCTCGACGCCGGCGTCAGCCGGCTCCTCGACGAGGCGCGCGAGCACGTGAACGGCGACACCGGACTGCGCGAGCGGATCGCGCACGAGTGGATCGAGCTGCAGGCGCTGCGCTACACGAACTACCGCGCGCTCGGCACCTACCAGCGCACCGGCATCCCCGGCCCCGAGGGCTCCGGCGTGAAGCTCCGCTGGTCGGAGGCGAACCAGCGCATGACGCAGCTCGCCCGCGACGTCCGCGGCATCGAGGGCATCCTCGACGACGGCTGGTGGAACCACCAGCAGCTCCGGAGCCGCGGCAACACGATCGAGGCGGGCACCTCGGAGGTGCTGCGCAACATCGTCGCCGAGCGCGTGCTCGGCCTCCCGAGGTCGCGCTGATGGACTTCGCACTGAACGAGATCCAGCAGGAGCTGAAGACGCAGGCGCGCGCCTGGCTCGCCGAGAAGTACCCGCTCGACCGGGACTGGGACGCACCGCAGGACGACCGCTGGGCCGAGCTCGAGGAGCTCGGGTGGACGGACGTCGCGGCGGCGGAGCTCGGCTTCGTCGAGGAGGCGCTCCTCTGCGAGGAGATGGGCTACGCCCTCTACCCCGGCCCGTTCGTCGCGCACGTCGCGGGCATGACGGAGATCTTCGGCGGCGCCGGCGGCACCGCGACCGTCGACCCGAGCCGTCCGCTCCAGCGCATCGACGCCGTGACCGAGACGCCACGCTCGCGGGCCGCGCTGGCGGCCGAAGCCGTCGGCATCGCCCAGCGAGCCCTCGACCTCGGCGTCGAGCATGCGAGGACGCGGATCCAGTTCGGCAAGCCGATCGGCACCTACCAGGCCGTCTCGCACCAGCTCGCCGACATCTACACCGACGTCGAGCTCGCACGGTCGCTCGCGTACTGGGCGGCGTGGAGCGTCGCCGAGGACGACGAGCAGGCGGCGGTCGCCGCCGCAGCCGCGAAGGCCTTCGCGAGCGAAGCAGCCGTTCGCGCCTGCGAACGCTCGATCCAGGTCCACGGCGGCATCGGCTTCACGTGGGAGCACCCGCTGCACCGCTACTACAAGCGGGCCCTCTGGCTGCACGGCTTCCCGACGACGCCGGCACAGCTCCGCGGCGAGGTCGCGGACGCGATCCTGAAGGCGGCCGTGACGGCGTGATGGACGGCCTGATGATGGACTTCCCGCTGACGCTGAACCACCTGCTGGGGCGGGCCGAGACGTACTTCGGGAACGGCGAGATCGTCTCGCGGCTCGCCGACAAGAGCCTCCATCGCACGACGTACCGCGAGGTGATGGGCCGCGCCAAGCGCCTCGCGTCGGCACTGCAGGGGCTCGGCCTCGAACGCGGCGACCGCGTCGCGACGCTCTGCTGGAACCACTCGCAGCACCACGAGGCGTACTTCGGCGTCCCATGCGGCGGCTTCGTCCTCCACACGCTGAACCTCCGGCTGCACCCGAACGACCTCGCCTACATCGCGACGCATGCGAACGACCGCGCGGTGATCGTCGACCGGTCGCTCGTGCCGCTGCTCGACCAGTTCCTCGAGCGGACGAACATCGAGCACGTGCTCGTCGTCGAGGAGTCGTACGAGGAGCTGCTGCGCGGCGTCTCGGAGCGCGACTTCCGCCCCCTCGACCTCGACGAGAACGAGGCGGCGGCGATGTGTTACACGAGCGGCACGACCGGCCTGCCGAAGGGCGTCGTCTACTCGCACCGCTCGACGGTGCTGCACAGCTTCGGCGTCGCCGCGAACAACCCGTTCGGGCTCGGCATCGCCGTCAACGACGCGATCCTCCCGGTCGTGCCGATGTTCCACGCGAACGCGTGGGGCTACCCCTACGTGGCGACGATGCTCGGCTCGAAGCTCGTCTACCCCGGGCCGCACCTCGACCCCGAGTCGCTGCTCGACCTGATGTCGCAGGAGCGCGTCGCGTGGGCGGCGGGCGTGCCGACGATCTGGATGGGCATCCTGCAGCTGCTCGATCAGGACCCGTCGCGGTGGGATCTCTCGACGATGAAGGCGATGCTCGTCGGCGGCTCCGCAGTGCCGCGCGCGATGATCGCGGCGTACAAGCAGCGGCACGGGCTGCAGATCGTGCAGGGCTGGGGCATGACCGAGACGTCGCCGGTCGCCTCGACCGCCGCCCTGCCGCACGACCTCGCCGACGTCGACGACGAGACCCGCTTCGACCTCGAGGCGACGGCCGGGATCCCGCTGCCGTTCGTCGAGGTGCGCGGCCGCGTCGGCGACGAGGACATCCCGTGGGACGGCGAGGCGATGGGCGAGCTCGAGGTGCGCGGCCCGTGGGTCGCCGCGGCCTACTACGACACGCCGGACTCGTCGGACCGCTGGACGGACGACGGCTGGTTCCGCACCGGCGACATCGTCTCGCTCCACCCGCGCGGGTACATCCAGATCAAGGACCGCTCGAAGGACGTGATCAAGTCGGGCGGCGAGTGGATCTCGTCCGTCGAGCTCGAGAACGCGCTGATGGCGCACCCCGCGGTCGCGGAGGCCGCGGTGATCGCCGTCCCCGACGACAAGTGGGCCGAGCGTCCGCTCGCCGCGGTGGTGCTGAGACCTGGGATGAGCGTGACGCCGGACGAGCTGCGCGCCTTCCTCGCCCCGCAGTTCGCGAAGTGGTGGCTGCCGGATCGCGTCGAGTTCATCGAGGAGATCCCGAAGACGAGCGTCGGCAAGTTCCGCAAGCTCGCGCTGCGCGAGCAGTTCGCACAAGAGCCGGCCAAGACGAGTTGAGAGCGGCGCTCCTGCGCGAGGTCGACGGGCCGTTCGAGCTCGTCGACATGCCCGAGCCCACGGCCGGCGGCGGCAAGGTGCGCGTGCACGTCCGCGCGGCCGGCGTCAACTTCCTCGACGTCATGGTCCGCCACGGCCGCTACCCGCAGATGCCGGAGCTGCCGGCGGTGCTCGGCGTCGAGGTCGCCGGCGAGCTCGAGGACGGGACGCGCGTGATGGCGCTCTGCGACGGCGGCTACGCCGAGGTCGTCGCCGCCGACCCGGCGCAGATCGTGCCGCTGCCCGAGCACGCGAGCTTCGCCGAGGGCGCCGCCTTCCTGATGACGTTCCTGACCGCGTTCATCCCGCTGACCCGGCAGGTGCGAATCGGCCCCGGCTCGCGCGTGCTCGTCACGGCGGCGGCAGGCGGCGTCGGCTCGGCGGCGATCCAGATCGCGCGCGGACTCGGCGCGACGGTCGTCGGCGCGGTCGGCTCGCAGGAGAAGATCGAGACGTGTCTCGAGCTCGGAGCGGAGCGCGCGCATCTCTACGGCGAGCTCCCGGACGACGAGACGTTCGACGTGATCCTCGACCAGGTGGGCGGCGACTTCTTCGGCGCGTCCTTCGCCCGCCTGCGGCCGCTCGGCACCGTCGTCGCCGTCGGCTCGGCCGCCGGCGCGTGGCCGGCGGTCGACCCGGCGCGGATCGTCGGCCGCAACGTCTCCCTCGCCGGCTTCTACCTCGGCCGGCTGATCCGGCTCGACCCGGAGCTGATCGGCAGCGCGCTCGGCGAGCTGCTCGCGTTCTGGCAGACCGGCGCGCTGCGACCGCTCGTCGGCGCGGAGGTGCCGCTCGACGAGGTCGAGCGCGCGCACGAGCTCGTCGAGTCGCGGCGCTCGGTCGGCAAGGTCGTCCTCGTCCCGTGAGGGCGCTCGTCACCGGCGGCCGCGGCGGCATCGGCCGCGCGATCGCCGCGGCCCACGAGGGCGAGACCGTCCTCCTCGACCTGCCGGAGTTCGACGTCGCGTCGCCCGAGGCATGGGCGTCGCTCGAAGGCGAGTTCGACGCGGCGTTCCTCAACGCCGGCATCGGGATCGGGTACCCCGACGTCGCCGAGCTGCCGGACGCCGAGGTCGACCGGATCGTGCGGGCGAACTTCCTCGGCGTCGTCTACGGCACGCGGGAGTGCGCGCGGCGGCTGATGCCGAACGGCGGCTCGATCGTCGCCACCGCCTCGCTCGCCGGCCTCGTCGGCATGCCCTACGACCCGATGTACACGGCGACGAAGCACGCCGTCGTCGGCTGGGTGCGCTCGGCCTCGGCCGGCCTCGCGGCGCGTGGGATCCGGCTGAACGCGCTCTGCCCCGGCTTCACCGACACGCCGATCGTCGAGGACGAGCTGCGCGGCGCCCTGCAGGTGCCGCTGATGGAGCCGGCGTTCGTCGCCGAGGCGGCGCTGACCGCGCTCGCCGACGCCGAGACGGGCCGGGCGTGGGTCGTGCAGCCGAATCGCGTCGAGCCGTACGTCTTCCACGGCGTGCCGGGACCGCGGATCATCCGAACGGAGTAGTCAACCGACGTCGGGCTCGTGCCGATAGGGGAGCATGTTCGGGCGGCGGCTCCTTCCCTGGCTCTTGCCTGCTGCGATCGCGGCGGCGACCGGTCCGATCGCAGCCGGAAACGACGGCGACGGCCGCCTGTTCGCGAGCGCCGGCCGCACCCTCCTGTCGGCGGACGCGCTGCACGCGTTCGCGAGCAAGTCGATCCAGGCCGGGCCGCTGCAACTGCTCCTCTACGGCACGATCGGGCGGTCGACCACGGCGATCGCGGCCGTGCTCGGCGCCGTGGCGATCCTGCTGCTCGTCGCCGCCGCGCGGGCGGTCGGCGTCACCGATCGCCGCGTCCTCGCCGGCGCCGGGCTGGCGGGCCTCGCCACCGGCCTGAGCCGGAGCGTCTACGAGGCCGGGCATCCCGCGGACGGGCTGCTGCCGCTTCTCTGGATCCTCGCTGCGGCCGAGGCGCGCCGCGGCCGCACCGTCCGCGCCGGGCTCATCGTCGGCCTCTCGACCGGGTTCGAGACCTGGGGGATCCTCGGACTCGCGGTGCTCGCGCTCACGCCGCGCGCGGCGGCGCTCGCCGTCGGCGTCGCAGCGGCGCTCTTCGCGCCCTTCGTCCTCGATGGCCACTTCGACTCGGGACGCTACGTGTGGACGATCAGCCCGAACTCGCTCGTGCTCGGGCACGTCGCCCCCGGACTCTCCTTCGGCTGGCCGCTCCGGCTCGTCCAGGCCGCCGCGGCGCTTGCCATCGGGTCGTCCTGCGCGGTCGCGCTCCGCCGTTCGGCCTACGGCATCTGGGTCGTGCCGATCGTGGTCGTGTGCGTCCGGCTCCTGCTCGACCCGCTCGACACCGACTACTACTTCCTCGGGATCGCCTCCTGCGGGATCGCCGGCGGCGCCTCGATCGTCCAGCTCCTCCGCACCGGGAGACGTATCGTCCCGGCGTGGCCGGTCTCGGCGACTTCCCCCGCGTCCCCCTGACGTTCGGCCGCTCGCCGGTCCACCGGCTCGAGCGGCTCGGCGAGCACCTCGGCGGCGCCGTGGAGATCTGGGCGAGGCGCGAGGACTGCAACAGCGGGCTCGCGTACGGCGGCAACAAGGTGCGGAAGCTCGAGTACCTGGCGGCCGACGCGCTCGCGCAGGGATGCGACACGCTCGTCTCGATCGGCGGCGTGCAGTCGAACCACACGCGGCAGGTGGCCGCCGTCGCGGCGCATCTCGGCCTCGCCTGCGTGCTCGTCCAGGAGCACTGGGTCGACTGGGACGAGCCGGGTTACGAGACCGTCGGGAACATCCTCCTGTCGCGGATCATGGGCGCCGACGTCCGGCTCGACCCGGCCGGCTTCGACATCGGCTTCCGGCCGTCGTGGGAGCAGGCGCTCGCCGACGTCGAGGCGCGGGGCGGCAAGCCGTACCCGATTCCCGCCGGCGCCTCCGACCATCCGCTGGGCGGCCACGGGTTCGCGCGCTGGGCGTACGAGGTGGAGGCACAGGAACGCGAGCTCGGGATCTTCTTCGACACGATCGTCGTCTGCTCGGTCACCGGGTCGACACAGGCCGGGATGATCGCCGGCTTCGCCGGGCAGGACCGGCCGCGTCGGGTCATCGGGATCGACGCGTCCGCCACCATCGAGAAGACCCGCGACCAGGTCGCCCGGATCGCGCGGCACACCGCCGACCTGATCGGGCTCGGACGCGAGCTCCGGGACGACGAGATCACCGTGCTCGAAGGCTGGGCCGGTGACCTCTACGGCATCCCCGTG
>JBEQUF010000220.1:0-5510 GCA_040349295.1 Actinomycetota bacterium
CGCCAGTCTGGGGGACTGGGGGTCCCGAGTTCGAATCTCGGCGCCCCGACTTCTGATGGCCGTCGTATCCGCTCGTCTTGTCGCCGCAGCGTCGCTCGCGGCGGCCGTCGCGCTCGTCGCCGCCGGCGCGGGCGCTGCGGCGACCCGGTGCCCCGTCTCGGCGGCGACCGTCTCGGCCGCGCTCGGCGTCCCGATGCGGATGACGGATGCGCCGCGCTCGGGGAACGAGCTCTGCGCCTTCGGGCCCCGGTCGCCGGCGGCGGCCTATCCCGCGGTCGTGCTCTTCCGGTTCCCGGATCCGCAGTTCAAGGCCAAGACGTTGCGGCAGATGCGGGCCCTCTTCAAGGCGTACCCCGCCGCCGATCTGACCGAGCTGGGCGGCGGCGCCTTCATGGCCGAGACGCGAAGCGCGCAGCTCTTCTTCGAGCTCTACTCCTCCCGTGTGAAGGCGCAGGTGTACTTCACGAACGGCTACGGCCAGCGGCGCGCGCTCCGCTCGATGCGGGCGCTCTTCGCCGCGCTCTAGCGGACATGTCCGGCAACCAGGTTGCCGGACATGTCGGTCACGGCGTCGCGTTCGAGACGAGGTGCGCAGTGCCCTGCAGCATGTTCGTCGCCACCGCCGTGAACAGCGAGCTGAGGTCGGTCGCGCTCGGCTGGTCGTAGAAGTAGCTCGGCCCGCTCGAGATGCCCTGCAGCGCCTGGTAGGCGGTGATCGCCGGGCTCTCCGGCGGCCCCTGGACGTTCATCGACTGGCAGGTGTTCGCGCCGCCGTTCAGCGCGTCGAGGTCGTAGCCGATCGAGTAGATGAGCGTCCCCGCCGCCTTGATCGTCGCTGCTGAGCTGACGCCCTGGTGGCACGGCGTCACCCGGTACGGCGACGTCGACGGCAGGTACGCCGGCCCGGTGTTCGCGGCGCCGTCGGAGAAGAGGAGGATCATCTTCTGCACGCCGCTGCGGCCGTGCGCGACGAGCTCCCCCTGCGCCGCCTCGAGCGCGAGCGCGTACGCCGTCTCGCCGCCGCCCTGCGTGCACGTGAGCGTCGAGACGAGCGGCGAGGAGCTGTTCAACGTGCCGGCCTTCGTCGCGTACGTGTTGGCGAGCGGCGCGAGCACGTAGGGCGACGACTTGCTGTCGTACGCCGTCGTCAGCGCCGGCTTCGCGCAGAGCTGCGACGCGCTCGGCGCCGGCGGCAGCTCGACCAGCCCGACGTTGTCGACGGCGGGATCGAGCTGCTTGAGGAACGTGAAGATGCCGTTTCGCGCGGCGTTCAGATCCGTGCACGACGGATCCGAGTTGCCCCAGTGGTCCATGCACATCGACAGCGTCCGGTCGAGGACGACGACGATGTCGAGCGGCTTCTCGCCGCAGGGCGAGCAGGCCGTGGACTTCACGTGCACCGTGAACGTCCCGATCCCGAGCACGCGCGCGAAGTACGTGTTCACGCGCGCCGACTCGTCGACGACGACCGCGTTCGACGGCGAGCAGCCGCCGAACGTCGTCAGGCACTTCGTGGTGACGGACTCGGTGACGTTGTCGGGAACGGCATTCGCCCCGCTCGGCCCGGCGCCGTAGCTCGTCGCCGCGGACACGGCCGACGACGCGCTCGGCAGGTTCGCGGCACCCGCGAGGGCGGCCGAGTCGGCGACGCCCTGCAGCCGACGCTGCACGAGATAACCGTGCCCGATGTCGATGACGAGCGCGGCGATGCCCATCAGCACGGGCAGGATGATTGCCAGGAGGACCATCGACTGTCCTCGCTCCGACCGGAGGCTGCGGTCGCGATCGGTGGTGGTGCACGCGGAGTCCATGCCGGGTGAGAGCGTCCGAGCCGCCGTTCTCTTTCACGCCTCCGTCGGAATCACTCGAATGGCGGACGGTCGCCACGCCGGCGCGACGACGGCGCCGAGGACGAGAACGCACGCGACGAGCTCGCCGGCGATGCGCAGCGGGCTGCCGTGGCTCCACGCCGTCCCGTCGACCCAGAGCAGCACGGGCACGAACCAGATCCTCGACAGCGAGCGCGACGCGAAGGCGATCGGCACGAAGAGCAGCACGAGATAGTGCGGCCAGAGGATCGGCGTCGCCGCGAGCGCGACGCCGAGCAGCGCGACGAGCGCGCGGCGGTCGTCGCGGAACGCCCGGAGCGCGACGACGAGCGCGACGAGTCCGAGCGCGGTGACGGCGCGGGCGGCGAGGCCGTTCCCGACACCGGCCGCCCGCCCGAGCGCGTACAGCGAGTACCCGTGCGGGCCCTCGAGGCCGGTCATCCGGCCGAGGAGCGCCGGATAGTCGCGCAGCCCTGCCCAGCCGATCGCCCACCAGGAGGCCGCGACCGCGGCCAGCGCGGCGCCGGCGCCGACGAGGGCGGCCCGGTAGCGCCCCGTCCGCACCAGCCAGAACCAGAGCGGCCAGAGGAAGAGCTTGGCCGTCATCGCCGCCGCGGCGAGCAGCCCGACGCGCACCGCATGCGCGCGGTAGCGCCAGAGCGCGGCGACGCACAGGAGGAGCAGGAGCGAGATCGTCCCGATCCCGGCCGTCTCGATCACCGGCGGCGAGGCGACCGACACGGTGTAGCAGCGCCAGTCGCGGACGCCGAGCAGGCGCAGCGCGAGCACGAACGCTCCGAGGTTCAGCACGAAGAAGACGATCTTCGCGATGGCGAAGGGCAGGACGGCGACCGGCGCCATCAGGAACGCCGTCACCGGCGGGTAGACGAACGGCGCGAACCACTTGTCGGCGACGTGGGGGAGCGAGGCGAGCGCCGGATACGGGTCGCCGCCGCGCAGGACGGTGCGTCCGGCGATCCAGAACGTCCAGAAGTCGGACCGGCCCGGGCCGCGGCCGACGAAGACCCAGCCGTAGCCGGCGATCGCCGCCGCCGGGGCGACGACGAAGAGCAGGCGGCCGCCGACGCTGCGGGCAGCACGCCTCAACCCCTGGACGGTCACAGAGGTGGAGAGCGGCGGAGCGGCCGGTTTCTTTCAGACGAGCTCGAGCTCGTCGCCGGCGTCGATGCCGGCGGCGGCGCCCGCGGCGAGCTCGACCGTCGTCTTCGCGCCGCGGGCCGCGGCGGTGCGCCACGGCTGCAGCCCGCGCACCACCTTCAGAACGCGCAGCTCGTCGTCGCAGAACAGGACGTCGAGCGGCACGCGCATGAACAACATGTGGATCGCGCCCGTGCGCTCGAACAGCATCCCCTCGTCGTCGTCGACACGGCGCCGGAGCATCAAGCCGCGGAAGCGCAGCCAGAACGTGTCGGCGACGCGACAACGCGCGCACACGACGCGTCCGTCCTGCAGCCGGCGCAGCGTGCGCGTCATCCGCGGCCGTACCCCTTGGGGGTGATCTTTCGATCGGCGCGAAAGAAACGCCGCAGCCCTGCGCTCTCACACGCCATCTGCACCACGGACACCCATCCGCACGTGAGAGGAGGTCGATCGCACAACACGATCGTACGCAGGGCAGCCCGCGAGGAAGGCCAGGCAGTGGCCGAGTACGCGCTCATTCTCGCGCTCGTCGCCGTCGCCGCCGTCGCCGCATACCAGCTACTCGGTGGCCCGATCGCCGGGCTGTACGACGCAGTCATCGCCTCGTTCACGTAAGCCGCAACCGTACTGAGGAGTCAGACAGATGCTCGAGTTCGCACTTCAGTGGATCAAGGACAACGTCCGGCGGGAGGAAGGCCAGGCCATGGCCGAGTACGGCCTCATCCTCGCGCTGATCGCGGTCGTCGTCGCCGTCGTGATGGTCACGCTCGGCTCGAAGATCACGAGCACCGTCCAGTCCGTCATCAACTCGCTGTAGACGCACCATCCGTGCGGCGGCGGAAGCCGCAGCCCGCCGCCGCACACAACCCCGCATGTCACACCGCCGCCGACACTTCCGCTCCGAGCAGGGTCAAGCCGCCGTCGAGTTCGCGCTCATCGTGCCGGTCCTCCTGCTCCTGCTGCTCTCGATCCTCCAGGGCGGCATCGCGTTCCACAACTACCTCGCCGTCACCGACGCAGCACGCGCGGCCGAACGGCAGGCGATCGTCGCGCGCATCTCGGGCGTGACGGCCGCCGACGTACAGCAGGCGGCGTGGGACGCGGCGCCCGATCTCGACAAGACGTCGCTCCGGACGACGCTCAGCGACCCGACCGACCCGACCTTCACGACGTCGGGCAGCCAGTTGACCGTCACCGTCACGTATCCGTACTCGATCAACATCCTCGGCATCGTCGTCGCCTCCGGGAACCTGACGAGCCGCGTCACCGGGAGGCTCGAATGACCTACCGCATTCGGAACGTCCTCATCGCCGTCGGCCTGGCGCTCGTCGCGATGATGTTGACGCTCTTCTACGTCACGAACTACAAGCGCTCGGTGCAGCGCGGCGCGTCGAGCGTGCAGGTGTACGTCGCCGCCCGCGACGTCGCCGCGGGCACGGCCGGCGCCGACATCGTCAAGGGCCAGGTGCTGAAGGCCGAGACGGTGCAACGCCGCGACGTCGTTCCCGGCGCGATCTCGAGCCCCGCGCAGATCGCCAACCTCGTCGCCGCCGCACCGGTGTATGCGGGCGAGCAGGTGACCGTCCGCCGGTTCACCGACGTCGCCGCGGAGGGGATCCGCTCCCAGCTCAAGGGGACGATGCGAGCCGTCCAGGTCTCCGGCGACGCCGACCAGCTCCTGGCGGGGACGCTGCAGGCCGGCGACCACGTCGATCTCGTCGCCAACCTGCACGACACGTCGGCGTCGGGCGACAACACGGCCGCGACGAAGATCGTCCTCCGCGACCTCACCGTGCTGACGAGCCCGAACGACGGCGGGAAGCTCTCGCAGTCGAGCTCGGGGACGTCGGCGATCCTCGCCGTCTCCGACACGCAGGTCGAGCGCCTCTTCTTCGTCCTGAAGAACGCCGACTGGACGCTCGAGCTGCGGCCGGTTGTAAACGCCGCCGACAGCGCCGACCGCACCGACGACATCAAGACCGTCCTCGGAGGCAGCAGATGATCCGCGTCTACTTCACCGGTGACTGCGACGGTTTCGACGCGCTGCGCAGCTCGCTCGCGGAGAGCGAGGAGGTCGACGCCGTCGGCGCGAGCGAGCAGGTCTCGGCCGCCGCGACGCCGCTGGCCGGCGGACACCTCGACTGCGTGCTGCACGCGACGCGTGCGAGTGCCTTTCCCGCCGACGACATCGCCGCCATCCGCGAGCAGACGCGCGCGCCGATCATCCTCGTCGCCTCGGGCGGCGAGGCGGCCGCCATGCTCGAGCAGGCGATCGAGCTCGACGTCGCCGACGTGCTCCTGCTGCCGCAGCTCACGCACACGGTCGTCTTCTCGATCCGGAAGGCGGCGCATGCGCGCCGCCAGCTCCAGACCGCCGTCCATCGCGGCCGCGTCATCACCGTGTTCTCGCCGAAGGGCGGCACGGGGAAGACCGTCGTCTCGACGAACGTCGCCGCCTACCTCGCCAAGGTCGAGGCGAAGCGGACGCTCCTGCTCGACCTCGACCTGCAGTTCGGCGAC
>JBEQUF010000238.1:0-6256 GCA_040349295.1 Actinomycetota bacterium
CGCGGCGATCGCCTCGCGCATCTCCGCCGCGTTCTCCGCTGCGGTGCGCGAGCCGTCGAACGAGAGCAGCGCGGCGAGCCCGGCGGGGATCGACCTCGTCCCCACCACCTCGACGCCCCGGTCGGCGTTCGCCGCCGCCGCCTCGGCGGCGAGCAGGATGTTCGAGTTGTTCGGCAGCAGCACGACCTCCTCCGCGTCGAGCGACTGCACGGCGCGCAGGAGGTCGGCTGTCGACGGATTCATCGTCTGCCCGCCCTCGACGATCCCGATCGGGCCGACCGGCGCCGCGAGCGACTCGAAGAGCGCGCGGTTGCCGGCGCCGGCGACGACGGCGACGACGCCGCAGGCTGCGGCCGGCGCGTCGGGCACGGCGTGGAGCAGGCGCTCTTCGCGCTGGTGCGTCTGGTCGTGCATGTTCGCGATCTCGATGTGCCCGATCGTCCCCGCCTTCGTGCCGATCTGCAGCGCGGCGCCCGGGTCGTTCGTGTGCACGTGCACCTTGATCGCGCTTTCGTCGCCGACGACGAGCAGCGAGTCGCCGAGCTGCTCGAGCTCGGACTCGAGCGCCGAGCGGTCGAGCTGCCTGCCCTCGATCAGGAAGACGGTGCAGTAGCGGTACGCGCTCAGCTCCTGGTGGATCGCCTCGAGGCTGAGCGCCTCCGTGTGCGCCGGCGCAGCCGGCAGCGCCTCGCCGCGGACCGCCGCCGAGACGCCGCGCACGAGCTCGAGGAGCCCGGCGCCGCCGGCGTCGACGACGCCCGCGTCGCGCAGCACCTGCAGCTGCTCCGGCGTGCGCGCGACCGCCTCTCCCCCGCGCCGCACGAGGATCGGCAGCAGCTCGTCGACCGGCGGCGCGCCGTTCGCCGCCTGCTGCTCCGCCTCCTCGGCGAGCTCGCGGATGACCGACAGCATGGTCCCCTCCACGGGACGCCGGACGGCGCGGTAGGCGGCGTCGGTCGCGCCGCGCAGCGCGCGCGCCGCGGCGTCGGCGTCGATCCGCGCGCCGTCGACCGTGCCGAGCACGTCGGCGGCGCCGCGGACGATCTGGGAGAAGATGACGCCCGAGTTGCCGCGCGCGCCCATCAGCGCGCCGCGCGCGACGTCGCGCGCGAGCGACTCGCGGCTCGCGGCGCTCGTCGTGTCGACGGCGTCGACGAGCGCGCGCACGGTCATCGTCAGGTTCGTGCCGGTGTCGCCGTCCGGCACCGGGTAGACGTTGAGGTCGTCGATGCGCGCGCGGTTCGCCTCGAGCGAGGCGAGCGCCGCCTCGGCGAGCTTCTGCACGACCTCGATGTCGCCGTTCATCATCGGCGGACATCCTCGATGTGCACCTGGACGGCGCGGACGGGCAGGCCGGTCAGGCGCTCGACCTCGTACCCGACGCGGTTGCGGATCGTCGACGCGACCTCGGCGAGGTTGAGCCCGTACTCGACGACGACGTGGACGCCGATCGTCACCTGGTCGCCCTCCCGCCCGACTTCGATCCCGCGCGTCGACCGCGCGGGCAGCCACTTCGGGCCGGCCATGGCGACGACGCCGTACGACTCGCGCACGGTCTCCGAGACGATGTGGGCGATCGCGTCGCTCGAGATCGAGATGCGGCCAAGCTGGGTCGAGAGCTCCACGGCGGTCATTTCGACCGTCCGGAGCCTCGAGAAGTTGCGGCTCCTAGACGGCTTTCTGGACCTTGCCGGCCTTCAGGCACCGGGTGCAGACATACGCACGCTGGGCCTTGCCCTGCAGGAGCACGCGGACGCGCTGGAGGTTCGGGTCGAAGCGCCGCTTCGTGGCGACCATCGAGTGGCTCCGGTGGTTCCCGAAGCTCGGCTTCTTCCCGCAGATTGCGCAGACCTTCGACATCGGCGCAGCATGGTAGCGGAAACGGCTTACGAGGCCTTGGCGGTCGCCCGGAGCTGCTGGAAGAGGTCGGCCATCTCGAGGCCGCGCTGCACCGCTTCCGTCGCCCGGGCTGCGGCGTCGCCCGACTCGATCAGCACGCCGAACGAGACCGGGATGCCGGTCTCGAGCCCCGCGAGCTGCAGGCCGGAGGCCGTCTCCGAGGCGACGATCGCGTGCTCGCTCGCGTCGCCGAGCGCGACGACGCACGAGTAGCGGCGGGTCTTCGCGAGCGCCATCGCGCCGAGCGCGAGCTCGAACGGCCCGGGGACGAGCATCACCGTGACGCTGTCCCGGGCGATGCCGACGCGCCCGAGCTCCTCGAGCGCGGCCTGCAGCATCGCGTTCGCGGTCTCGGCGTTCGTCTTCGCCAGGACGATCCCGACCCCGCGGCGGAGGTCGCGCACCTCGCCCTCGAACAGCTCGACGTCGTCGGGGATGACGATGCCGTCGTCGGGGTGCTCGTGCGGATGCGCTTCCGGCTCGGCCTCGGGCGCTTCCGCGTCCTCGACGGCTTCGCCTGGCCACTGGTCGCTCATGGGATCAGCCTACGCGAGGGCCTGGACGAGCCGGCGGTAGGAGCGGGGCTTGTCCTCGCGTCCGAAGATCGAGCTGCCGGCGACGAAGAGACGGGCGCCCGCGTCGTAGGCCGGGCGGATCGTCTCGTTGCCGATGCCGCCGTCGACCTGGATCGCGACGGAGTCGGGCAGCAGCGCGCGCAGGCGCTCGACCCGGCCGAGCGCCTCCGGCATGAACGCCTGGCCGCTGTAGCCGGGATGGATGCTCATGCAGAGGACGATGTCGACGTGCTCGCCGGCGGCGGCGGCGACGTCCTCCGGCTCGCTCTCGGGATTGAACGCGATCCCGACCTGCAGGCCGTGCTCGCGCGCGGCCGCGGCCGTCGCCGGCACGTCGTCGACGACCTCGTAGTGGAAGGTGACGCTGTCGCCGCCCGCCCGCGCGATCTGCGGGAAGTGCCGGACGGGGTTGTCGACCATCAGGTGGCAGTCCATCGCACCGCCGACGGCGTGCACGAGCGGCGCCACCTTCTCGAGCACGATCGGGCCGATCGTGATCGGCTCGACGAAGTGCCCGTCGCCGACGTCGAAGTGGAAGACGCGCGCGCCCGCCCGGAGGAGGATGTCGACCTCCTCGCCGAGGTTCGCGAAGTCCGCCGCGTAGAGCGACGGCTCCACCTCCACCGTGCGAATCCAGTCAGACCAGGCCACGCCGCGCTTGTGACATTACGTCACGAGGCGGCTGATGAAGAAGCCGCTCGTGCCGTGGACGTGCGGGAGCGTCAGCAGGAACTCCGGCCGCCGCGGATGGACGAACTGCGGCCATTCGTCGGCGAGCGTGGGATCGGGCCGGAGGCCGCTCGCGTCGACGACCGCCTCGTTCTCGTCGCTGTTCGTCGTGCAGACGGAGTAGACGATCGTGCCGCCCGGCTTCACCCGCTCGGCCGCGCTCCGCAGGAGTGCGAGCTGGAGCTCCGGCAGGGGCTGCGCCCGCCAGCGGAGGTCGGGCCGTTGGGCGAGGACGCCGAGGCCCGAGCAGGGCGCGTCGAGCAGCACGCGGTCGAAGCCCGTCAGCTCCGGCGGCAGCGCCGTGCCGTCGGCCTCCACGACCGTCGCCTTGTGACGAAGTGTCACAAGGTTGGCCCGGAGCTCGCTCGCGCGGCCGTGGTCGATCTCGACGGCGGTGACGTCGCCCGCGAGCTGCGACGTCTTGCCGCCCGGGGCGGCGCAGAGGTCGAGGATCCGCTCGCCGTCGCGCGCGCCGAGCGCGATGCCGGCGACCTGGGAGCCGCGGCTCTGCGGCCAGATCCGCCCCGCCTCGACGAGCCCTTCGGGGACACGGTCGAGCCGGTAGGCGCCGGGGACGTCGGTCGGCTCGGCGCCGAGCGGCGGCGCGCCGCGGACGACGCGGACGACCGTCTCGAGCGGCTCGTTCATCGCCCGCTCGAGCGCGAGCGCGCCGTCGGCGCCGAGGTCGCGGACGAACGTCTCGTGGATCCAGTCCGGGTACGACTCCTTCAACGCCCCCTCCGGCAGCGACGCGAGCAGCTCGCCGATCCCGGCCTGCAGCCGCCGCATGACGGCGTTCGTGAACGGGACCGCCCGCTCGAGCCGCGCACGCCGCACCAGCTCGACGCTCTCGTTCACCGCCGCGTGCTGCGCCGTGTCGGTGTAGCCGAGCTGGTACGCGCCGAGACGCAGGGCCGCGCGCACCGGCGGATCGAGCTTGCGCACCGGCCGCTTCCCGAGCGTCTCGATCGCATGGTCGAGCGTGCGCAGGCGCTGCACCGTCCCGTACGCGAGCCGCTGCGCGAACGCGCGCTCGCGGTCGTCGAGTCCGCGTGCCGCGGTGCGGAACGCGCGATCGGCGTAGGCGTCCTGCTCGAAGACGCGGAGGATCGTCTCGTACGCCGCGCTGCGGCCGGCGCTAACGGCGGCCACGGCGATACGCGTCGTAGGTCATCCGCTTGCCGCCGGCGGGCTGCACCTCGTCCAGCACCAGCTCGCCGTCACCGCCGACGTGCGCCTTCCACACGAGCAGGTCGCCGAGCCGCGCGCCGATGTGCGGCGACAGCGCGCGCACGACGTTCACGTTCTCGCGCGCCGGGCGCGACGGGTCGAGCAGCCGATCCTCCGGCGCGATCTTCTCCGCGTACGTCACGCCGTCGTCGGGCTGCGGCGTGAAGGACGGCGAGGGCAGCACCTCGTTCAGCAGCCGCACGGCGATCTCCGCGCTGCGGGCGAACACGGAGCCCGCGTCGTCGTCGTCGGAGAGGTCGAATGCCTCCTGCGCCGCGATCGGCCCGGCGTCGAGCGCCTTGACCGTCTCGTGGATCGTCACGCCCGTCCGGTCGTCGCCGGCCATCAGCGCACGCTCGACCGGCGCGGCGCCGCGCCAGCGCGGCAGCAGCGACGGGTGCACGTTGAGCCAGAGCCCCCGCTGCAGCAGCGACTCGGGGATCAGCAACCCGTACGCGCACACGACGACGGTCTCGACCGGGATCTCGACGCGCTCGTCGAGCTTCGCCGGCTGCGCGACGGGGATGCCGAGCCGGTCGGCGACCTGCTTCGCCGGCGGCGACTGCAGCGTCCGACCGCGGCCGCGCGGCTTGTCGGGCCGCGTCAGCAGCAGGGCGATCTCGTGGTCGTGCGCGAGGCGCTCGAGCACGTCGGCGCCGAACGGCGCTGTCGCGGCGACCGCGAGGCGCACTAGGTCAACACGATGCGCGGGCGCAGGATCGCCAGCGCGTCCTTCCGCGCCTCGGGCGTCGTGCGGTCGAGCATGAGCACGCCGTCGAGGTGGTCGAGCTCGTGCTGTGCGCAGCGCGCGTAGTACTCCTCGAGCTCGTACCGGACGTCCTGGCCATGCTCGTCCTTGCCGACGAGCGTCACCTCGAGCGACCGCTCGACCGGGACGAGCACGCCCTGGATCGAGAGGCAGCCCTCGTCGGCGACGTCGGTCTCGTCGCTCCGCTCGACGATCTCGGGGTTGACGACGGCGACCGTCTCGTCGGCGTTCGGCTGGAAGACGAAGAGGCGCTGGAGGACGCCGACCTGGGTCGCGGCGAGGCCGATCCCGCGGGCGTCGTGCATCAGCTGCTTCATCCGCTCGGCGAGCTTCACGAGCTCGTCGTCGAACTGGTCGACGGGCCGTGCGGCCATCTTCAGGGCGGCGTCCGGGTACTGGCGGATCTGCGCCAGCGCGAATCGCCGTCGCGTCTCCTGCTCGGCGTCGAGCTCTTCCTCGACGATCTCGCCCTCGATCTGCTCCTCGTGCTCGGCCATTCGTCGGTCGGCACACTAGCGGTGGTGGACAAGCGGGAGATCGAGGAGATCATGCGCGAGGGGGCCACGCGCCCCGAGACGCCGCGCGACCGTGAGGAGCGGCGCATCCTCCAGGAGGAGCTGGCGACGAGCCCGGTGAAGGGCGAGCCGCTCCGGCAGCGCTACCGCAACTTCCGGCCCGACGCCGACGCGGCGATCCGCGCGCTCGGCGGCCCGACGATCTGGATGCGCCGGTTGCGGGCGATCGAGGACGAGCTCGAGCGGCACGAGCAGCAGCTCGACGCGACATGGCGCGAGCTCGCCGTCGAGACCGACGACCCGGCCGAGTTCGCCGACCGCTGGCGGGAGATCGCGGCGCGCTGGAACTTCTCCGAGTACAACCACCTGATCGAACGGCACAACGCGAACTTCCCCGCCGAGGCCCGCCTGCCGATGGATCCGCGCACGCGGGACTTCGTGAAGATCAACGGCAAGCCGTACACCCGCGAGCCGCTCGACGCGGCCTGGATCCTCGAACGTTGGCCGGCGGATCTCGCATCCGCCCGCTGACGGTCGAC
>JBEQUF010000296.1:0-12142 GCA_040349295.1 Actinomycetota bacterium
TCTACGTCGCGTGGCTCTTCCTGCTCTTCGAGCCGCTCGTCGCCCCGTTCCTCTTCCTCGAGGGCGGCTGGGCGATCCGCGACGTCTTCCAGAGCGAGGTCGGCTGGCACTACACCGGCCAGTGGTGGATCTGGGTGGTCGTGCTCGCGGCGATCGTCTTCCTGCTGACCTACCGCGACGTGCGCATCTCCGCGACCGCCGGCGTCGTCCTCGGCCTGTTCGAGATCGTCGTCTTCCTCGCGCTCTCGATCTGGATGCTCGTCTCGAACGGCGGCCATCTCGGCGCGTTCAATCCGAGCCACGCGCCGCATCACTGGACGGGCGTGTTCAAGGGGATGGTGTTCGCGATCCTCGCCTTCATCGGCTTCGAAGCCTCGGCGCCGCTGGGCGAGGAGGCGAAGCATCCGCGCCGCACGATCCCGCTCGCGGTCGTCGGCTCCTGCCTCCTGATCGGGATCTTCTACCTGATCGCGTCGTTCGCCTGGGTGTCCGGCGCCGGCTTCAACGGCTTCGTCGCACAGGCGACCGCGACCGCCGATCCGTGGCGCGCGCTCGCCGTCGTCTTCTGGGGCGGCGGCTGGGTGCTCGTGTTCATCGCGATCGTCAACTCGATCATCGCCAACTCGAATGCGGGCTTCAACGCGGCGACGCGCGTCTTCTACGCGATGGCGCGCAACGGCGCGGCGCCGCACCAGCTCGCGCGCACGCACCCGCGCTTCCGCACGCCGAACGTCGCGATCATCGTCAACACGATCATCGCGGTCGGCCTGTCGTTCATCCTCGGCTGGAAGTGGGGGCCGCTGAACGGCTTCTACATGCTCGCGACGGCGGCGACGATCGTCGTCATCCTCGTCTACATGCTGGTGATGATCGGCTGCGGCGTCTACTACAAGCGAGCCGGCCGCTTCAACATCTGGCTGCACGGAGTGTTCCCGCTCGGCGGGATCGTGCTGTTCGCCTTCCCGCTCTACTACCAGTTCGCGCCGGTCCCGGCCGCGCCGCTCAACTACGCGGTGTGGTTCGCGGTCGGCTGGGCTGCTGCGGGGATCGTGGTTACCGCGCTCATGTGGCGGGCACGACCGCAGGCGTTGCGGAACGCGGAGCGGATCTACGTCGAGGACGAGACGGTTGGGGCGGCAGCACCGGCTCTCTAGGGACCAGGTCATCTGGTCGTTCGGGCCCGATCTCCAGCCTGTGCTGGAGGTCGAGCCCGGCGACGTCGTCACCTTCGAGACGAACGACTGCTTCACCGGTCAGATCCGGAGCGAGGACGACCTCGTCACCGACATCGACCTCGAGCGCATCAACAGCGCCACCGGCCCGGTCGCGGTCAAGGGCGCGGAGCCCGGCGACTCGCTGATCGCGGAGATCCTCGACGTGCGGCCGATCGAGTGGGGCGTCGCAACGCTCATCCCCGGCTTCGGCCAGCTGATCGACCAGGTGCAGTCGCCGCTGACCCGGCTGTTCGAGGTGAAGGACGGGATGATCCGGATGAACGACCGCGTGTCGTTCCCGGCGAAGCCGATGGTCGGCGTCGTCGGCGTCGCGACCGACGGCGAGGAGCTGTCGAACGGGCTCGCCGGCCGGCACGGCGGCAACCTCGACGACCACTGGCACGGCAAGGGCGCGACGATCTACTTCCCCGTGCGCCGGCCGGGCGGGATGTTCGCCGTCGGCGACATGCACGCGGCGATGGGCGACGGCGAGATCTGCTTCACGGGCGTCGAGATCGCAGGCGAGGTCGACGTCCGCTTCGGCCTGTTGAAGGGCAAGCAGGCGACGTGGCCGGTGACCGAGCTCCGCGACGTGTGGCTCCCCCACGCGACGCACGACGACTATGCCGGCGCGGCGCAGCTCGTCAGCGAGGAGGCGGCGAAGCTGCTCGTCGACGAGCACGGGTTCTCGGTCGAGGATGCCTTCATCTTCCTCTCGGTCGCCTGCGACCTCGGCGTCGCACAGGCGTGCAAGCCCGCCCCGGGCGGCTTCGGGACGATTGCACGGTTCTCGATCCCGAAAATCGACGCCTGCCCGGCCCCGTTCGTACACTGATGGAAATGGCCACCCGGACCATGAACCCGGTGCACGACGCCGCGACCTGCGGGGTGGCGGCGGCGGCCGAGATCATCGGCGCCAAGTGGACGGCCCTCCTCGTGCACGACCTCTCCGAGGGCCCCCGGCGGTTCTCGGAGCTCGAGCACTCGTGCAACGGGATCAGCCCGCGGACGCTCGCCGAGCGCCTGCGCGAGCTCGAACAGGCGGAGATCGTGCAGCGCCGGAGCTATCCGGAGTCACCGCCGCGTGTCGAGTACAGCCTGACGTCGAAGGGCGAGGCGCTGCTGCCGATCATCGGCGCCATGCGCGACTTCGGGCACGACTGGCTCGGCTGCGAGCACCACAGCCACGACCTGCACTAACGCAGGGCGTTCCGCAGCTTCGCGACCGCCTGCTCGCTCTCGAGCAGCAGCCCTTCGCGCCGGTCGAGGAACTCCTCGCGCTGCGCGAGCGTCCGCTCCCACGCCTCGAGCCGCTTCGCCGACTCGCCGAGCTGCGACGAGCGCTCGTCGAGGTCTCGCTCGCGGAGCGCGATCGCATCCTCGGCGGCGACGAGGATCTCGCCGCGCTCGCCGACCTCCTTCTCGATGCCCCGGAGCGCCTCCTCGCGGACGGCGATCTCGGCTGCGAGCCGCTCGGCGACCCGGCCCTGCTCGAGCAGCTCGCGCGCCTCGCGCAGCTGGTGTGAGAGACGCGTCTCGCCGTCGGCGAGCTTCGTCGACCGGCGCCCGAGCAGGAGGTCGCGCCGCTCCGCATCCGCGAGCGCGGTGGCGGCGCGGATCCGCTCGCCGTGCACGCGCTCCCGCTCCTCGGCGAGCACGCGCTCCTGGTCCTCGACGGCACGCTCGCGGCGGCCCGCGTCGACCTCGCGTGCGGCGACGGTCTCCTCGCGCGCCTTCACGGCCCGCTCGCGGTCGGCGACGTTCGCTTCCGAGAGCAGCAGCTGATCCTCGCGCCGCGCAACAGCGCCCTCGCGCGGCGGCAGCAGCGACGCCCGCCGCTCGACGTCGCGGACGGCGGCTTCGCGCTCCTCGATCTCGGCCGCCGCACGCGCCACCGCGCGGGTCTTCTCGTCGAGCGTCCGCTCGAGCGCCTCGAGCTCGAGCGCGCGATCCTCGAGTGCCGCGGCGCGCCGTTCGAGCTCGTCGGCGTCGCGCTCGCGGCCCGCGAGCGCGAGCTCGCGGTCCTCGATCTCCCGTTCGAGCAGGCGCCGCCGCGACGAGAGCTGCCGCTCCTCCTCCGCGACGCGGTCGGAGCGCTGCTGCAGCTCGGCCATCAGCGCACGCTGCCGCGCCGCGAGCTGGTCGAGCTCGACGAGGCGGCGATGGACGACGTCTTCGCCGAAGACGTCAGTCACGCGGGAGTGCGGCGAATGCGGTGTAGAGCTCGGCGGCGGTGGCGACGCCGGTCTCGAAGTACCGGACGAGGTAGCGCTCATTGGGAGAGTGAACGTTCGATTCCGGCAGACCGAACCCTGTGAGCACGGTCGGGATGCCGGCGTCGGCGAGCGCCGGCGTGATCGGCAGCGTCCCGCCGGCGCGCGTGAGGAGGGGCCGCGTCCCGACCGTCTTCTCGAACGCGTCGAGCGCGAGCTGGATCACCGGCGACGCCGAGTTGACGAGCCCGGGCGGCGTGCCCTTCCACTGCACGTCGACCTCGGCGCCCGCCGGCGCGGCGGCGCGCACGAGCTGCTCCGCCGTCTTGCCGATCGTGTCGACGTCCTGTCCCGGTGCGAGCCGGATCGTGAACTCGCCGGACGCCGCGACCGAGAGCGTCGTGTTCCGGAGTCCCGGCTTGCCGCCGAGAATCCCGTTCACGTCCGCCGACGGCTCGGCGTACGTGCGGAGGTAGAAGTCGCGAGCGGCGTTCGGGTCGAGCGGACGCGCCCCCATGTTGTCGAGCTGCCACTGGCCGGGCGGGAGCGCCGACCAGCTCTGCAGCTCCTCGTCGGTCGGCGGGACGATGCCGGCGCGGAGCGGCTCGGGCAGCAGCCCGCTCTCGCCCGCGAGCACGGCCTCGAAGCAGCGCATCAGCACGTGGATCGCGTTCAGCGCGGCGCCGCCGTACATGCCCGAGTGCAGGTCGCGCGCGCCGGTCGTCACCTTGACGTCGAACGCGATCAGCCCACGGGTCGCGAGCTCGATCTGCGGCTTGTCGATCTCGCTCATGCCGCCGTCGAAGATGATCCCGGCCTGCGCGGTCACCGCACCGGTGCGGAGGTAGTCGACGATCGTCGTGCCGCCGATCTCCTCCTCCCCGTCGAGCGCGAACTTCAGGTTGACGGGCAGCGCGTTCGCCTCGACGAGCTGCTGCGCCGCCTTGAGCATCACGAAGGCCTGGCCCTTGTCGTCGGTGACGCCGCGGCCGTACGCCCAGTCGTCCTTGATCGTCAGCGTGAACGGGTCGGTCTCCCAGAGCTCGAGCGGCGCCGCCGGCTGCACGTCGAAGTGGTTGTAGACGAGCACGGTCGGCGCGTTCGCCGGATCGTGCGACGCGGGGATCTCGCCGAGCGCCAGCTCCTTCTCGCCGAACGGCGTCAGCTCGGCGGTGCCGCCGCACTTCGTGCGGATGAAGTCGCAGACCCACTCGCCGGCCCGCTTCACGTCCTCGCGGTGCGCCGGGTCGGCGCTGACCGACGGGATCGCCAGGAACTCCGAAAGCTCTCGCTGCCATGTCTCGTTCATGGCGCCGAGGCTAGCAACGTGGTTGCGGGACATGTCCCGCAACCACGTTGCCGGACATGTCCTCTAGGCGACGTCTTTGAGCGAGAGCGAGTCGGCCAGGGCCCGCAGCTTCTTCAGGCTCTGGTTCTCGATCTGGCGGATGCGCTCGCGCGTGACGTTGAACGTGCGACCGACCTCGTCGAGCGTCCGGGGATGCTCGCCGTCGAGGCCGTAGCGGAGCTCGAGCACGCGACGCTCGCGGTGCGAGAGCGTGCCGAGGATCCGCTTCAGCGTCTCCGCGCGCATCGCCACCTCCGCCGCCTCGTCGGGCAGCGGGACGTTCTCGTCGGTGAGGAAGTGCCCGAACTCGGACTCCTCCTCGTCGCCGACCGGCTTCTCGAGCGAGACCGGCGTCTGCGCGCTGCGCATGATCTGCTCGACCTCCTCGACCGGCAGGTCGAGATCCATCGCGATCTCGATCGCCGTCGGCTCGCGGCAGAGCTCGGCGCGGAGCTTGCGCTCGGTGCGCACGATCTTGTTCAGCTTCTCGACGACGTGCACCGGCATGCGGATCGTGCGCGCCTTGTCGGCGAGCGCCCGCGCGACCGCCTGGCGGATCCACCAGGTCGCGTAGGTCGAGAACTTGTAGCCCTTGCGCCAGTCGAACTTCTCGGCCGCGCGCACGAGCCCGATCGTCCCCTCCTGGATCAGATCGAGGAACGGCAGGCCCTGGTTGCGGTACCGCTTCGCGATCGAGACGACGAGGCGCAGGTTCGCCTCGACCATCTCCTGCTTCGCACCGTGGTCGCCGCGCTCGATGCGCTTCGCCAGCTCGACCTCCTGCGCCGCCGTCAGCAGGTCGACCTTGCCGATGTCCTTGAGGAAGAGCTGCAGGGAGTCGGTCGAGATCTCGCGGACCTCGACCTCCGGCAGCTCGACCTCCTCGACCACGTCGGCCGCGACGACCTCGACCTGCAGCTCCTCGAGCTGCTTGTAGAAGTCGTCGATCTGGCTCGCGTCGAGGTCGAGCTCGTCGAGTGCGAGCGCGATCTCCTCCTGGCTCACCGATCCCGAGGCCTGGGCGGCCTCGAGCAGGTTTCGTGCTTCCTCACTCTCGAGGACGTCCGCGGACGCCACCCGCCCCTCCACCGCGTTGCTCACGTCTAGGTTCCCCCTCGTTGCGATGCCGCACTATGCCTGCGGTGCCCGACGGTGCGCCATGGGCCGTTCGGCTCATATTCCCTTTACTTGGTCCCATTCGTTGCGAGCGCGGAAAGCAGCTCTTTCGCTTGTTCCGCGTAGACGGAGGTCGGCTCGTCGGCGACCGCCGCGCGGAGCTGCACCCGAGCCTTCGCGACCTGCTTCTGCCAGAGCAGGAGCTCGGCCAGATGGAGCCGCACGACCGCCGCTTTCGGGAACCGCCCGGTGAGCGGGCCGAGCCGCGAGAAGGCCGCGGTCGGATTCCGCTTGGAGTAATAGGCGACGGCGTCGAGCGTCTGCACCATCGGGTCGTCCGGCGCCGCTCTCGCCGCCTCGTTCAGCGCGCGCCGCGCCGAGACCCGCCGCTCGAGGTACCACTCGATGACGCCACGCACGAGCGGCGTGCGCGCCTTCGCAAGCTGCTCGCCGATCGTCCGGCCGGACGGGATCGCCACCGGCGCGATCATGTGGGGCAGCCCAGACGCGTACCGACCCGCATACAGGATGTCCTCCGCATCGACGGAGGACGGCGAATCGGGGAATTTGCTGTCCACGGCCTCGAACTGCTTCTCGGCGTCGGCGTTCCGGCCCGACCAGTAGAGCGCGATCGCGTAGTGGAGGTTGACGACGGGGTCGTCGGCGTGCAGCACGAGCAGATGCCGGACGGCGTCGAGCGACCCCTTCGGCCACGCGGCGAAGGCGGCCCCGATCTGCGCCTGCACCGACCCCGGATAGCGCGCGAAGACGGCCGCCGCCCGGGCACGCTTACCTTCCTGGAGAAGCTTCGCGGCCGTAGCGAGCGCCCGCGTCTCGGCGTCGTTCCGGAGCCCGAAGTCGAAGAAGAGCGGCGGGATGCCGGGGCGGGGCGTCGTCACCGCACCCGGCCTCGACGTCGTCTCCCCGCGCGCCTGGAGCCAGGTGACCCCGACGATCGCTGCGACCGCCACCGCGGCGGCCGCGGCGACGACCGCATAGACACGCGTGCGGGGGCTCATCGCGGCTGAGCGTAGCCATGCGGACACCGCTATCATTTTGAAAGTCATGGCGACGTACAGAGAGCTTCTGGCCCAGCTGCGCGGCGAGATCGAGGAGATCGACGTCTCGCAGGCGCGCGAGCACGGCGACGCCCTCTGGGTCGACGTCCGCGAGCAGGACGAGGTCGACGAGGGGTACATCCCCGGCGCGGTGCACATCCCGCGCGGGTTCCTCGAGTCCCGGATCGAGAGCGCCGCCCCCGACCGGGCGCAGCCGATCGTCGTCTACTGCGCCGGCGGCAACCGCTCGGCGTTCGCCGCGAAGACGCTCGAGGAGCTCGGCTACGAGAACGTCGTCTCGCTCGCCGGCGGCTACGCCGACTGGAAGCGGAGCGGGCTGCCGACGCAGCTCCCGGTCTCGATCACGCCGGAGCAGCGGGCGCGCTACAGCCGCCACATCCTCATTCCCGAGGTCGGGCTCGAAGGTCAAGCGAAGCTGCTGCAGTCGCGCGTCCTGATGATCGGCGCCGGCGGTCTCGGCTCCCCCTCGTCGCTCTACCTCGCGGCGGCGGGCGTCGGCACGATCGGCATCGTCGACGACGACCGCGTCGACGCGTCGAACCTGCAGCGCCAGATCGCCCACTCGACCGAGACGCTCGGCGAGTGGAAGGCCGACTCGGCCAAGCGGACGCTCCAGGCGCTCAACCCCGACGTGAACGTGATCACGTACAAGGAGCGGCTCACCTCGGAGAACGTCGACCGGATCCTCGCCGACGGCTGGGACGTGATCGTCGACGGCGCCGACAACTTCCCGACCCGCTACCTCGTCAACGACGCGTCGGTCTGGCACGACGGCATCCCGGTCGTGCACGGCTCGATCTACCGCTTCGAGGGCCAGGTCACCGTCTTCCGGCCGAGCGACGGCCCCTGCTACCGCTGCCTCTTCCCGACGCCGCCGCCGCCGGAGCTCGCGCCGAGCTGCTCGGAGGGCGGCGTCCTCGGCGTGCTGCCGGGCATCGTCGGCTCGCTGCAGGCGAACGAGACGATCAAGCTCCTGCTCGGCATCGGCGAGCCGCTCGTCGGCCGGCTGCTCCTCTTCGACGCGCTCGAGACGGAGTTCACCGAGGTCAGGCTCAAGAAGGATTCCGCTTGCCCCGTCTGCGGCGAGCACCCCACCATCACCGAGTACATCGACTACGTGGAGTTCTGCTCCGGGAGGCCAACGCACGCATGACGACCGTCCGCATTCCCCCCACGCTTCGCTCCGAGGTCGGCGGCGAGCGGCAGGTGCCGGCCGCCGGCGAGACCGTCCGCGAGCTGCTCGACGACCTGACCTCGCGCTTCCCCGGGCTGCGCACGCAGCTCGTCGAGGACGACGACATCGCGCCGTTCGTGAACGTCTACGTCGAGGGTGAGGACGTCCGCACGCTCGACGGGATCGACACGGCGGTCGCACACGGCTCGACGGTGATCCTGCTGCCGGCGATGGCCGGCGGTTGATCGCGTCGAGCCTGCTCGACCTCGTCGGCAACACTCCGCTCGTCGAACTCCAGCGGCTGACGCCGAAGCCCGGCGCGGTCCGCATCTACGCGAAGCTCGAGGGCCAGAACCCGACCGGCTCGATCAAGGACCGGGTCGCGAAGAAGATGCTCGAGGGCGTCGACCTCGAGCCCGGCCGCGTGCTGCTCGAGCCGACGAGCGGCAACACCGGCATCTCGCTCGCCCTCGTCGCGAAGCTGCGCGGCTTCCCGCTCACGTGCGTGATGCCGGCGAACGCGACGCCCGAGCGGCGGCAGCTGCTCGAGCTGTACGGCGCGACGATCGTCGACTCCCCTGCGAACGAGGGCTCGAACGGCGCGGTGCGTCTCGCGCAGCAGCTCGCCGCGGAGGACCCGCGCTATTTCATGCCGTTCCAGTACGAAAACGAGGCGAACCCGCGCGCGCACTACGAGGGGACCGGAGCGGAGATCGTCCGCGACCTCGACCGCGTCGACGTGCTCGTGGCCGGGCTCGGTACGGGCGGCACGCTGATGGGCACCGGCGCGCGATTGCGCGAGGCGTTCCCGGACGTCGTCGTCGCGGCGGCGGAGCCGCTCCCCGGCGATCCCGTGATGGGGCTGCGCTCGCTCGAGGACGGCTACGTGCCGCCGATCCTCGACGTCTCGAAGCTCGACCGGAAGGTGCTCGTCTCGAACGCGGAGTCGGTTGCGGCCGTGCGCGCGCTGCTCGAGCGCGAGGGGATCTTCGGCGGCGTCTCCGCCGGCGCTGTCGTGCATGTCGCGCGGAAGCTCGCCGCCGAGCTCGAGGAAGGCGTCGTCGTCTGCGTGCTCGCCGACGCGGGCTGGAAGTACCTGAGCGCGGAGTTCTGGAAGCTGGCCGACGTCGAGCAGTCGATGGAGACGACGCTGTGGTGGTGATCCCGCCCGACGTCCGCGCCGCGCTCGTCGAGCACGCGCGCGAGGAGGATCCGAACGAGTGCTGCGGGCTCGTCGTGCTGCGCGACGGCGTCGCCGAGCGCTACGAGCGCGGGCACAACGCCGCCGCGTCGCCGTACCGCTTCGAGCTCGAGGTGCGGCCCGACCTCTGGTTCCTCGAGGACGAGGGCTACGAGATCGCCGTCTTCCACTCCCACCTCTCGTCGCCGCCGCGCCCGTCGCGCACCGACGTCGAGAACATCGGGCTTTGGGAGGGCAAGCCCTATCTCATCTACTGCGTGAAGGACGACGACCTCGCCGCCTGGACGATCCAGGACGGCGAGATCCGCCCGGTTCCGCTTACTTCGTGACCTTGAACGTGCCCTTCATGCCGCCCGCGGCATGCGGGTCGCACTGGTAGGTGTAGGTGCCCGGCTTGAACGTGACCTTCCACGTCTGCGTGCCCTGGAACGGCACCGTCGTCGACTTGTTCACGCCCTTGCCGATCAGATGGAAGTCGTGGATCGTCGCCTTGTCCTCGACCTTGATCGTGTAGGTGCCGGCCTTCAGGGTCTTCACGTCCTTCGAGCCCTGCTTGAGCTCGATCGTGAAGCCCGGGCCGACCTCGCCGGTGAGGCTCTTCGCCTTCGTCGCACCGGACGCGGCCGCGGGCACCGCGACCGCGACGACTGCGACGGCGAGCAGGAGCATGCGTCTGAGCGTCTTGGTGGCTGTCATGCCAGGGGTACGAGCCGGCGCCACGCCCGGTTTGCACGGCTAGGAGAGGAGCTCGACCGGCGCCGTCACCACCTCCCGGAGCTCGCCCGTCTCGACGTCGAACACGAAGCCGCGGATGCCGTTCTTGTGCAGGACGAACGGGCTGACCTCGATCCGGGCGATCGACTGCCGCACGTCGCGGTCGAGGTCGGCGAAGGCCTCCGCGGCCCACGTGGGCTTGACGCCGGTGTCCCGCTGGAGCTGCGAGCGGAACGCGTCGTCGGTGAACGTCAGCATCCCGCAGTCGGTGTGGTGGATCAGCACGATCTCGCTCGTCCCGAGCAGCCGCTGCGAGATCGCGAGCGAGCGGATCGTGTCGTCGGTGACGACGCCGCCGGCGTTCCGGATCACGTGCGCGTCGCCCTCGTTGAGGCCGAGCAGGCCGTACACGTCGAGGCGCGCGTCCATGCACGCGACGATCGCGACGCCTTTCGCGGGCGGCAGCGGCAGCTCGCCCTTGTCGAACGACGCCGCGTAGATCGTCGCGTTCTCGAGCAGCTCGTCGGTCGCCGACATCACGCGGCCACCGCGTCGGCGACGGCGCGCGAGCCTGCGAGCAACCCGCGGCGGCGCAGCAGCGGGAAGACGCCCTCGCCGAGGTTGTAGAGCTCCTCGAGGTGCGGGTAGCCCGAGAAGATGAACTCGTCGAAGCCGACCGAGGCGTACTCGGCGATGCGCTCCGCGACCTCCTCGTGGCTGCCCACGAGCGCGGTGCCGGCGCCGCCGCGCACGAGGCCGACTCCCGCCCAGACGTTCGGATAGACCTCGAGGTTGTCGCGGCTACCGCGGTTGAGCTCGAGCATCCGCCGCTGACCTTCCGAGGAGGACTGGCGCAGGAGCGCCTGCGCCGCGTCGATGTCCTCGTCGCCGAGGCCGTCGAGGAGCCGCGCGGCCGCCGTCCACGCCTCGGACGACCTCTCGCGCGTGACGACGTGCATGCGGATACCGAACCGGATCGACCGGCCCTCCGCCTCCGCCAGCTCGCGCACACGCTCGATCTTCTCCGCCGCCTGCGCGGGCGGCTCGCCCCACGTCAGGTAGACGTCGCTGTGCCGCGCCGCGACGGGCAGCGCCGCCCCCGACGATCCGCCGAAGTAGATGCCCGGAGGCGCCGGCGGGTCGACGACGAGCGCCCCGTCGACCGACAGATGCTCGCCGTCGAAGCTGTACGGCTCGCCGCTCCAGGCGCCGCGCACGATCGTCAGGAACTCGTCGGTGCGCGCATAGCGGGCGTCCTTGTCGAGGAAGTCGCCGTACCGGCGCTGCTCGGCCTCCTCGCCGCCGGTGACGACGTTCAGCAGCAGGCGCCCGTCGAGCAGCCGCTGGAACGTCGCGGCCTGCTGGGCGGCGAGCGTCGGCGAGATCTGGCCCGGCCGGAAGGCGACGAGGAACTTCAGGCGCTCCGTCACCTGCGAGAGCGCCGCGGCCACGATCCATGCGTCGGCGCACCACGTCCCGGTCGGGATCAGCGCCGCCTCGAAGCCGAGCTGCTCGGCCGAGCGGGCGATCTGTCCGAGATACGGGATCGTCGCCGCACGACCGGGCGCGCCGCCGTCCGCACGCTCGAGCAGCGGCGAGTCGGCGGACGCGAGCGTGCGGCCGTCACCGCTCGTCGGCAGGTACCAGTTGATGCGCAGGGACATCGGAGCTCCTTTCAGGGCTTGAGACGGACGGCAGAACGGAAGACGGCGAGCGACCACGCGGTCAGCGCCAGTGCGAGCGCGGCGCCTGCGCCGAGCGACACGGTGGCGGAGACGTCGGCGCGGCCGAGCAGCCCGGCACGGAACGCCTGCACGAAGTAGAAGAGCGGATCGACGTACGTGAGGAGCCGCCAGACGTGCGGCAGCGAGTCGAGCAGGTAGAAGATGCCGCTCAGGTAGCCGAGCGGCAGGAGGGCGAGCGTCTCGAACGTGTACACGTCGTCGAGCGAGCGCGCGTACGAGCCTGCCAGCACCCCGACCTGCGCACCGCTCACCACGAGCAGCACGACCGCGACGAACGCGACGAGCGGCCGCGCAACCCCGAGGCCGACGATCGGACCGGCGATCCCGAGCACGCCCGC
>JBEQUF010000301.1:0-4297 GCA_040349295.1 Actinomycetota bacterium
ACCGCGACACCGAGTACGTCATCCAGGACGGCGAGGTGAAGATCGTCGACGAGTTCACCGGCCGCATCATGGAGGGCCGGCGCTGGAGCGAGGGCCTGCACCAGGCGGTCGAGGCGAAGGAAGGCGTGAAGATCCAGGAGGAGCACCAGACGCTCGCGACGATCACGCTGCAGAACTACTTCCGTCTGTACGAGAAGCTCGCCGGGATGACCGGTACCGCGAAGACCGAGGAGAAGGAGTTCGTCGAGATCTACGACCTGAACGTCGTCGAGATCCCGACGAACGTCCCGGTCGCGCGCAAGGACGAGCAGGATCTCGTCTACAAGACGAAGGAAGGCAAGTTCCAGGCCGTCGTCAACGACATCAAGGAGCGGAGCACGCACGGGCAGCCGATCCTCGTCGGCACGATCGCCGTCGAGACGTCGGAGTACCTGTCGGCGCTGCTGACGCGCGCCGGCGTCCAGCACACCGTGCTGAACGCGAAGGAGCACGCGCGCGAGGCCGAGATCATCGTCGACGCCGGCCGCCCCGGTGCGGTCACGATCGCGACGAACATGGCGGGCCGCGGCGGCGACATCAAGCTCGGCGAGGGCGTGCGCGAGCTCGGGGGCCTGTACGTCATCGGCACCGAGCGGCACGAGTCGCGCCGCATCGACAACCAGCTCCGCGGCCGTTCCGGCCGCCAGGGCGACCCCGGCGAGACGCGCTTCTACCTCTCGGGCGAGGACGATCTCGTGCGCCTGTTCGCGGGCGACCGGATCAAGGGGATCATGGAGCGCTTCAACATCCCCGACGACCAGCCGATGGAGGCGAAGATCCTCAGCCGGCAGATCGAGGGCGCGCAGAAGAAGGTCGAGGAGCAGAACTTCGTCATGCGCAAGAACGTCCTCAAGTACGACGACGTGCTGAACCGGCACCGCTCGCGCATCTACGAGCAGCGCAAGCAGGTGCTCGAGGGCGACGACATGAGCGAGCAGGTGAAGCTCTGGGTCGACGAGATCGTCGAGGAGACGGTGAACGTCTTCACCGCCGAGGGCTACCCGGAGGACTGGGATCTCGAGGCGCTGACGAACGCGATGGCGCAGCTGTACGGCACCGACATCACGGTCGCCGAGCTGAAGGAGGACGGCGTCGACGTGACCGACCGCGTCGCGCTCGCCGAGGAGTTCCAGCAGGACGCGCGCTCGATCTACGACGAGAAGGAGAAGGAGTTCTCGCCGGAGCTGATGCGCGAGCTGGAGCGGTTCGTGATCCTCCAGGTGGTCGACGTCCGCTGGCGCGAGCACCTCGAGAACATGGACTACCTGCGCGAGGGCGTCGGCCTGCGCCAGATGGCGCAGAAGGATCCGCTCGTCGAGTACACCGCCGAGGGCGAGCGCATGTTCACCGAGCTCGGCCGCGCGATTCGCGGCGAGGTCGTGCTGCACCTCTTCCATGCCGAGCTCGCGCCCGAGGACGGGCAGGCGCTGCAGCAGCAGCCGGCCGGACCAAACGGTGGGCCGAACGGTCACCTCCAGTACCAGCACGACACGGCGCAGGGCGCGCAGGCGATCGCCGCTGCCGGCTCCGGCCAGGCGGTCATGGAGGGCGTGCCGTCGCCGAAGACGGTCGTCGCGAGCGAGCTCGACACAATCGGCCGCAACGACCCCTGCTGGTGCGGCTCCGGCAAGAAGTTCAAGAAGTGCCACGGCGCGTAGCCGCAAGCCGTTTGCTGCGCAAACGGTTTGCGGGCTGAGGAGCTCCGCGCGCGGAAGACCGCGCTCTTCCGCGCGCTCCGCCCAGTAAGGCCTGTCGTGCGGGCGCGCGTGGGAGGCGCGCCCTGACCGCGCTCGCTAAGCCGCTTCGCGTCTTAGCTCCCTTCACAATCCTCCTATGGACCTCGCGGCCCGGCTCGGCCGTATGTCTCCTATTGGAACCTCGGCTCCAGACGAGCGTGGCCTGGTCCGGGCGGCGCAGCGCGGCTCCGTCGACGCGATGGAGCGGCTCTATCGCCTGCACTGGCCGCGTGCCTACCGCGCCGCCTACCTCGTCACGCGCGACGCCTCCGCCGCGGAGGACATCGCCCAGGAAGCCTTCCTCGCCGCCGTCCGCGCGCTCGATCGCTTCGACCGCCGGCGCCCGTTCGGGCCGTGGCTGCACCGGATCGTCGTCAACCGGGCGATCGACTGGACGCGGGCGCGGACCCTCCGCGGCGAGGTCGCGGCCGACGAGCTGCCCTCCGTGCAGGCGAACGGCGACCGGCTCGACGACCTGGTCGACCGCCTGGCCGTGCTGCCGCCGGACCAGCGCGCCGTCGTCGTGCTACGGCACCTGCTCGAGTACACGCCCGGCGAGATCGCCGAGCTGCTCGGGCTGCCCCGCGGCACCGTCAACTCCCGCCTGCGTCGCGGCCTCGACGCGCTGAGAGACGATGGACGGGTTCAGAGCACCTGACGAGACCCGTGCGCAGGAGCGCGGCTGGGCGGTCGTCGCCGCGGCGTACGCGGAGCGGGAGCCCCTGCCGCAGCGCCGTCGGCGGCTGGCGCCGGTCGTCGCGGCCACGGGAGCGGCGGCGCTCGCCGCCGTCGCGGTCACGCAGCCGGGACGGGCCGTCATCACCTCGGTCCGGAAGGCGATCGGCATCGAGCACGCCCGCAAGGCGCTGTACGCACTGCCCTCCGGCGGCCGCATCCTGGCGGGAGGGTGGCTCGTGCACGGCGACGGCTCGACGCGCCGGCTGGGCGACTACCGCGAGACGTCCTGGTCGCCGTTCGGCCGCTACGTCGTCGCCGCGAAGGCGAACGAGCTCGTCGCGCTCACGCCGGGCGGTGAGATTCGCTGGACGCTTGCGCGGCCCGACGTCGGATTCCCGCGCTGGGGAGGGACGCAAGCCGACACGCGCATCGCGTACCTCAGCGGCGACCGGTTGCACGTCGTCGCGGGCGACGGGACCGGCGACCACGAGGCAGGACCGTCGCCGGCGGCGCGGGTCGCGCCTGCCTGGCGGCCAGGCGGTGCGCCGTTCACGCTCGCCTATGCCGACATGCGCGGCCGGGTCTGGGTCTTCGACACGCAGACCGGCCGGCTGCGCTTTCGCACGAGCGGCGGCTCACGGCCGACGCGGCTCGCGTGGTCGCGCAACGGCTCGACGCTGCTCGTCGTCCGCCCGGACGAGATCGACACCTACGACATCTCGGGGCGTCATGCCGCGCACGGCCGCGGGCGCTTCGTCGACGCAGCGTTCGTCGGCGTCCGTCTCGCGGTGCTGCGGCCCCACGAGCTCACCCTCGGCACGCGGATGCTGTTCCGGACGACGGGGACACTGCGGCAGGTCGTCGTCTCGCCGGACGGGCGCTGGCTCCTCGTCACGTGGCCGCAGGCCGACGAATGGCTCTTCATCGGGACGGGCGGACGGCCGCGTGTGACAGCCGTCGCGAACATCGCCTAGCAGCTCGGTGGGGCGGGCTTCGCGATCGCCGGCTGGACCTCCTGAGCCGCGCGGCACGTAGTACCGGCATGACCCGACTCCTCGCAGTCCTCGTGGTCGCGCTGGCGGCGGTGCCCGCCGCGCGCGCCGACGGACCCATGCCGAATGCAGCGCAGAACGGTCTCGGAGCCGTTCTCGACCCGACGACGCGGATCGTCGCCGCAGGTACGTGGGACAGTTCGCAGACGATGCTCGAGCGCATCTCGACGACGACGGGCGAGGTGGAGTCCTCGGTGCCGCTCCTCGGGGCGTGGGGCATCCCGTACGTCGTCAGTACCCGGCCGGAGGGCCTCTCCGCGGATGGCAGGGTGCTCGTGCTCGGGCAGCTCGGCTTCACCTATCCGCGCCGGCACAGCGGCTTCCTCTTCGTCGACCCGCGCTCGCTGAAGGTGAGGGATGCGGTGACGCTGCAGGGCGACTTCGCATACGACGCGCTTTCTCCAGACGGGAAGCGGCTCTACCTGATCCAGCACACCTCGGAGCAGGATCTCTCGAAGTACGTCGTGCGCGCGTACGACATCCCGACGAGGAGGCTGCTCCCCGGTCGCATCGCGGACCGGACGCAGAAGAGCTGGGTGATGGACGGCTACCCGCTCGACCGCGTGTCGAGCCCCGACGGCCGCATGGTCTACACGCTGTACGAGAATCCCGGCGGCTTTCCGTTCGTGCACGAGCTCGACACGGTGAAGGGCGTCGCGCACTGCGTCGGCCTGCCGTGGCGCGGCAGCATGAACGCGCCGTACAACATGCGGCTATCACTGCGGGGGACGACGCTGCGCGTGCACTGGCTCAGCGGCCATCCGTGGATGCGGGTCGACACCACGAGCTATC
>JBEQUF010000341.1:0-6509 GCA_040349295.1 Actinomycetota bacterium
CTCGCTCTGACGTCCTCGCCGCGGCCGAGCGGATCCGGCCGCACCTCGAGCCGACGCCGCTCGTCGCCGGGCTGAAGCTCGAGACGCTCAACCCGACCGGGTCGTTCAAGGTGCGCGGCGCGCTCAACGCCCTGCTGCAGGCGGACGAGCCCGTCGTCACGGCGTCGGCGGGCAACTTCGGCCTCGGCGTCGCGTGGGCCGCACAGCGGCTCGGCCGGGAGGCGACCGTCGTCGTCGCCGAGACGGCGTCGCCGCGCAAGATCGAGGCGCTCCGCACCTTCGACGTCCGGCTCGTCGTCCACGGCGCCGACTACGACCAGGCGGAGGCGCACGCGCTCTCGCTGCCCGGCCGGTACGTCTCGCCGTACAACGACACCGAGGTGATCGCGGGCGCCGGCACGATCGCGCTCGAGCTGCCGGCCGATACGGAGACGGTCGTCGTCCCGGTCGGCGGCGGCGGCCTCGCGGCGGGGATCCGGCTCGCGACGGAGGCGCGGGTCGTCGGGGTCGTGCCCGAGCGGTTCCCGGCGATGCCGGCCGCGCTCGCCGCCGGCCGCGTCGTCGAGATCGAGGGCGACCGGACGATCGCCGACGCGCTGCACGGCAACATCGAGCCGGGCAGCGTCACCGTCGACCTCCTCGCCGGCGTCGACGTCGTCGAGGTGACCGAGGACGAGCTCGCCGAGGCGATGCGGTTCCTCGCGTTCGAGCACGGGATCGTGACCGAGGGGGCCGGCGCGGCCGCGACCGCGGCGATCCGGAGCGGCAAGGCGCCCGCCGGCGTCGCGATCGTCAGCGGACGGAACGTCGCCGCCGCCACCTTCGCCGCAGTCGTGCGGGGCTGACGGACGCCGGCTTCCTCGACTAATCTGCCTTCAGTCAAAGGCGGGTGGGCAGCTTCGGAAACGCGATGCCCCTTTTCGGGTGACGCGCGCACCGACGGCGGCTTGCGACGCTTGCGACGCTCTGTCGGGGGCTACGCCGACCGCTGGGTCATCCCGCCGCGGGAAAGAGACAAAGCCGCACGGAATACGGCCGGCGTAGCCCTCGTCAGCCGGCGCGAGCCGGCCGCAACCTCGCCTCGAGCATCCTTCGAACCCCGATGCGCCGGCGGATCATACAACCCTGTTTGCGAATCGCACAGCCGGGGACCTCACGGTTGCAAGAGACGAAAGAGACAGCTCGAGGAGTGAACGCGTATGGGGATTGGGTCTCCCCGGCTTCACCGACAACTCGCCTGCGGCGCCGTCGCGCTGGCCGCCTGGCTGGTGCCTGCGCAGGCGGCTTCGGCCGGTCTCGGCGCTGCCGTCCAGTCGGTCGCGACCACGCTCGACACGACTGCCGCGACGGTCGCGTCCTCCGCCGCCACACCCCTCGCAACCCAACCCGCGGACGCTCCCGCCGCGGACGACCTCGCCGGCAGCGTCGACGCGCAGGCCGTCGACCTCGTCCACACCGCGCCCGCCACGGTGCGCACGATCGTGCGCAGCGTCTCCCACACGACGCACGCCGCGGCGGCGCCGGTCGACCGCGCAGTCTCCGGTACGACCCACGCCGTCGCGGCGCTCGTCGCGCCGGCCGTCACCCATCTCGTCCGCACGCCGACGCGCGTGCCCAGCCCGACGGCCTCCGCGCCGGCGCTCGTCCGCCCGCGTCTCACGCCGGCGCGCCGCGTCACCGCCCAGACCGTGCTGCCGGCGCTCCCCGCGCTCCCAGCGCTCGCCGCGCTGCTCGCTCCCGTCCGGCAGCCGCCCGTGGCGGTCGACGCGGTTCGCTTCGGCCTCCCGCAGCTGCTGCAGCCGTCGCTGCCGCCGGTCTCCACCGGCGCCGCGGCCGCCGGAGGCAGCGCCGGCGTCGCCTCTCCGGCGGCGGCTGCGTGGCTCGCGCCGCTCGTCCCGAACAGCGTGCTCGTCCTCGCGCCGGCGTCCGCCGACGCACCACGCGGCTTCGTCCGCACCCTCGCGCTCGAACGGCCCGACTAGTCGGGGCTCGACCCGACCTGCCGGGACTGGGTCCCCGGCATTCCGTTCGACCACGAAGGAGAGATTCCGATGAAGCATCGCTTCGCAGCGATCGCCGCCGCGGCCTGCGGTCTGGCGCTCGCCACAGGAGGCACGGCCCTCGCAGACAACACGGCCACCGGCTCGACCGGCGCCGTGCAGATCGGCGGCGCCTCGTCGTCGACGACCGCAGGCTCCGGCACCGGAACCGCCGTGTCGATCCCGCTCACGGTCGGCTCGAGCGGCGACAACACCGCCGACTCCTCGACCGGCGCGGTCCAGGCCGGCGGGGGCAACACGGCCTCCGGCTCGACCGTCGCCGCACAGGCCGGCGGGATCGACACCGCTCCGTCGGCGACCCTCAGCTCCGGCGACACGTCGGCCAGCGTCTCGGCGCCCGTCCACGTGCCGACCGGGGCCAACAACGCCGACGGCTCGACCGGCGCCGTCCAGACGAGCGGCGTGTCCGAGGGCGCGGGCGCGACCGTCGCGTCCGGCTCGAACAGCGAGTCCCTGTCCGCCCCGGCACAGGTCGGAGACGGCAGCGGCAACGACGCAACCGGCGACACCGGCGCCGTCCAGGTCGGCGGCGGCAACAGCGCCTCCGGCTCGACCGGCGCCGTCCAGGTCGGGCAGACGGGTGCCGACCCGTCGCTCGAGTCGCAGGGGCTCGCCGCTCTCACGGCCGGCGGCCCGGTGTGGCTGACCGGGTCGGGCAACGACGCGACCGGCGACACCGGCGCCGTGCAGCTCGGCGGCGGCAACACTGCCGATGCCTCGGCGGCGGCCGTCCAGTCGGCGGCCCCGTCGGAGTCGGTGACGATCGACGATCCGCTGGCCGGGCCGGTCACGATCGGCGGCACGGGCGGCTCCGGCAACACCGCGACGTCGGACACCGGCGCCGCCCAGGTCGGCGGCGGCAACGTCGCCGACACGTCGACCGCGGCCGTGCAGTCGGCCGTCCCGGCGGCGGCCGCGGCCACCACCGGCCCCGTGCCGGCCGGCACGAGCACGCCCGGCGGCTCGGGGAACGGCGTCACGGGCTCGACCGGAACGGTGCAGGTCGGCGGCGGCAACGACGCCGCCGGCTCCACCGGCATCACGCAGTTCGGCTTCGAGCAGCCCGCGTCTGGCCCCACCGGCGGCACCCCGACCGGCGGGAGCACCCCGACCGGCGGCTCGACGCCGGCGGCTCCCGCCCCGGCAGCGACGCCGGCGGCGACGCCCGCGACGACGCCGGCCTCGCCGAACGGCACTGCGAGCGAGACCGCGACCGGCGGCACGCCGTCCACGCCCTCGGTCGCGGCGAGCCTGCCGAACGGCACGGCAGGCGAGGTCTCGCCGCCGCTCGGCACGCTGCCCTTCACGGGCCTGGCCCTGCTCGGCTTCGTGCTGGCGGCACTCGCCGCGCTGACGGCCGGGACCGCGCTCCGGAAGGTGTCGCATGCGCGGTAGGGAAATCCCGGCGGCGGCGGTGCTGGTGGCCGCCGTCGCCGCCGCCGCCACCTTCCTCGGTGCAGGACGCGGTCATGCGGTGGCCGTCCGCGAGACCTCGCTCGAGCAGTCGTACGCGGTCGCGATCAACGAGGCGCGAGCGGCGAACGGCCTCGGCCCGCTCACGGTCGAGGCCGCCCTGGTCGTCGCGTCGCGCCGGCAGTCGGAGCGGCTGCGCTCGACGGACACGTTCGCGCACGGCGCCCGCTGGTGGCGGCGTCTCGTCGAGGCCGGCGCCTCCGGCCGGGTCGTCGGCGAGAACCTCGGCTGGTGTGCCCGGTCGCTCTGCGCCGGCGGCACCCCGGCGACGCTCGTCCGCATGTGGCTCGCGAGCCCCGAGCACCGGACGAACATGCTCGACCCACGGTTCGATCACATCGGGGTCGGCATCGCGTTCGGGGCGTTCAAGGGGTATCCGCACGCGTACGTCGTCACGACCGACTTCGACGGGTAAGCTCCGGACGTGCCGATCTACGAATACGTCTGCATGGAATGCGAGTCGCACTTCGAAGAGCTCGTCCGCGGCGAGGAAACCGTCGCCTGTCCCGACTGCAGCGCGACGAACGTCGCCAAGCAGTTCTCGAGCTTCGCCGTGCACGGCGCCACCAAGGTGCCGTCGCTCCGGCCGAGTGGGGGCGGCGGTGGCGGTTGTTGCGGCGGCTCGTGCGGCTGTGGCCACTGAGCAGCTGACGCAGTCCCAGTACGCGCAGCTCCAGGAGGAGCTCGCCGAGCTGGAAGGACCGCGCCGCAAGGCGATCGTCGAGGCGATCGCGGTCGCGCGTGCGCACGGCGACCTGTCGGAGAACTTCGAGTACCACGCCGCGAAGAACGAGCAGGGGCTGCTCGAGCGGAAGATCACCATCCTCCGTTCGCGCCTGCAGAACGCCGAGGTGATCGACGAGGACGCCGCGGCTGCGAGCGGCGTCGCGACGGTCGGTGCGACCGTCGAGCTCGAGCGCGACGACGGCGAGCGGATGACGATCGAGCTCTCGTCCGTCGGCGGCGTCTCCCCGGACTCGCCCGTCGGGCGTGCGGTCTTCGGCCGCGCCGAGGGAGACGAGGTGACGGTCGAGGCGCCGCGCGGCACGTGGAAGGCACGGATCGTCTCCATCCGCCACCAGGCGTAGATTTCCGCCCGTGAGCGCTGCCCCCGTCGAGCACGTCGACGAGCTTCGCGCCTTCGGCGAGTCCGTGGCGGCCTGCACGCGCTGCCGGCTCGCGGCAGGTCGAACGCAGGTCGTCTTCGGCGCCGGCAACCCGCACGCCGACCTGCTGTTCGTCGGCGAGGCGCCGGGCTTCCACGAGGACAAGCAGGGGCTGCCGTTCGTCGGCCAGGCGGGAAAGCTGCTCGAGAAGCTGCTCACCCAGGTCGGGATGACGCGCGCCGACGTCTACATCGCGAACGTCCTCAAGTGCCGCCCGCCGGGCAACCGGGACCCGCAGCCGGACGAGATCGAGGCCTGCGAGTCGCATCTCTTCCGCCAGATCGAGCTGATCCAGCCGAAGGTCGTCGCGACGCTCGGCAACTTTGCGACAAAGCTCCTCTCGGGCTCGCAGCTCGGCATCACCCGCGTGCACGGGCAGGAGCGCGAGACGACCCTCGGCGGCAACACCGTGCTGCTCTATCCGCTCTATCACCCGGCCGCGGCGCTCTACACGCCGGCGATGCTGAAGGTGCTCGAGGCCGACTTCCAGCGGCTCCCGGAGCTGCTCGGCCGCACCGTCGCGCCGCCGCCCGTCGTCGAGCTGACGGTCGTCCCGAACCTCGCCGCGCAGTCGGAGCAGCTCGGGCTCTTCTAGTCGAGCCCCTGCACCGCCACCATGTTGAGCGTCGCCGCGCCGTCGCGCAGCTTGCGCGCCGCCGCGTAGGTCTCGGACTCGTAGAACGCCTTCGCGGCCTCCAGGTCGGGGAACTCGAGGACGACGAGCCGTGACGGCTGCCAGTCGCCTTCGAGGACGGCGAGCTCGCCGCCCCGGACGACGAACCGGCCGCCGCCGGCTGCGACTGCGGCCGGCGAGGCGGCCTTGTACTGCTCGTACTGCTCGGGATCGGTGATGTCGGTCTCGACGATGATGTAGGCAGGCATGCCGGCAATCTACGAGACGACGACACCCGAGGAGACGGAGCGGATCGCGGCCGGCGTGGCGGCGCGGCTCCGGACCGGCGACGTCGTCACGGTCTCGGGCGAGCTCGGCACCGGCAAGACGACGTTCGTCCGCGGCGCGTGCGCTGCGCTCGGGGTGCGGGAGAACGTCACGAGCCCGACGTACACGATCGGCCACCGCTACCACGGTGCGAACGGCGAGATCTCGCATCTCGACCTCTACCGGTTCCAGGGGATGTCGGCGGCCGAATGGGGCGACCTCGAGCCGTACTTCGACGAGTCGATCGCATTCGTCGAGTGGCCGGAGGCGGGGGAGGGCGTGCTGCCGCCGCCGAACGTCGTCGTTCACCTCGAACACGCCGGTGAGGGGCGCCGCACCGTCACAATCACGGAATGCTGACGCTGGCTTTCGACACTGCGACCTCGGTTGCGACGAGCGCGCTCGTCGACGACGGGGAGCTGCTCGGCGAGCGCGTCTCGCGCGCGCAGACGCTGCTCGAGGACATCGACGCGCTGCTGCGCCAGGGCGGTGCGCATCCGCGCGACATCGGCAGCCTCGCGCTCGGCATCGGCCCCGGGAGCTTCACCGGGGTCCGCATCGGGCTCGCCGCCGCGCGCGGCCTCGCGCTCTCGCTCGGCGTGCAGGGGGCCGGCGTGTCGACCCTCGCCGCGCTCGCAGCCGGGGCGCCCGGTGCGCTGCCGGTGATCGACGCGAAACGGCGCGAGGTCTTCACGCTCGTCGATGGCGAGCCGGCCGTCCTCGACCCGGCGGCGGTTCGCGCGCAGCTGTGCGTCGGCGACGGCGCCGTTCGCTACCGCGAGGTGCTCGAGGCGAACGGCGTTGAGGTGCCGCCCGACGCCGACGAGCGCCATCTCCCGCGCGCGCGCTTCCACCCGCAGCTCGCGCACG
>JBEQUF010000384.1:0-8556 GCA_040349295.1 Actinomycetota bacterium
GCGAGGCGGGGGCGGCTGTGGTGTCCGCCCCGGGCGGCGGCCAGGGGCCGGCGGTGCAGTCGGGCCTCGCCGGCGTCGAGCCGGGCGCGACCCTCGTGGTCAACTCGGACGTCCCGTGCGCGGCCCCGGCCGACCTGCGGGCGCTCCTCGCGGCGACGCCGGCCGGCGGCGTCGCGCTCGTCGAGGCGCTCGACGGCACGACGAACGCACTGAGCATCTCTGCAGCCGAGGCCTTCGTCCCGTTCTACGGGCCCGACAGCGCCGCACGCTTTCGCGCGCACGCGCGCGAGCTCGGCCTCGACTCCGTCTCGGTCGCGATCCCGAACCTCGCGGAGGACGTCGACACGATCGACGATCTCAAGCGCCTCCATCTCCGGCTCGGGCCGCGCTCGCAGGCGGCGCTCGCCGGGCTGACGCCGGAGGAGCTCGCGTGAAGGTCGCCGTGCTGGCCGGCGGCGTCGGCGGCGGCCGCTTCGCGCGCGGCGTCGTGGACGTCGTCCCCGCGACCGACGTCACCGTCGTCGGCAACGTCGGCGACGACCTCGAGGTGCTCGGGATGCACGTGTCGCCCGACCTCGACACGGTGCTCTACATGCTCGCCGACCTCTCCGACCCGCAGAAGGGCTGGGGCCGCGCGGAGGAGACGTGGCATGCGCTCGCGTCCGTCGCGGAGCTCGGCGGCGAGACCTGGTTTCTGCTCGGCGACCGCGACCTCGGCCTGCATCTCGTGCGCACGCAGGCGCTCCGTTCCGGCGAGCCGCTCTCCTCGGTGACGCGCCGCTTCGCCGAGAAGCTGGGGCTCGGCGTGACCCTGCTGCCGGCGACGGACGACCGGCTGCGCACGCTGATCGCGACGCCCGCCGGCGAGTTCACCTTCCAGGAGTGGTTCGTCGCGCGCGGGCACCGCGACGAGGTCGACGCCGTGCGCTTCGACGGCGCCGACGCGGCGACCCCGGCGCCGGGCGTGCTCGAGGCGCTCGACGGCGCCGACCTGATCCTGATCGCGCCGAGCAATCCGTACGTCTCGATCGACCCGATCCTCGCCGTCCCGGGCGTGCGCGAGGCGCTCGCAGCCCGCCGCGTCCCGTGCGTCGCCGTCAGCCCGCTGATCGGCGGCCGAGCGGTGAAGGGCCCCGCCGACCGGATGCTCGCGCGGATGGGAGGCGGGACGACGCCCGCTCACGTCGCGCGCTGCTACGACGGCCTCATCGACGCACTCGTCCTCGACGAGCGGGATGCCGGCGACCTCGACGGCCTGCAGGTGCGGCCGATCGTCGCGCGGACGCTGATGCGCGACGCCGACGCCCGGCGGCGGCTCGTCGAGGCGGCGCTCGGCGGTGTGGCCGCGTGAAGATCGCCGTCGTCGGCGGGACCGGGGACTTCGGCCTCGCGCTCGCGCAGCGGCTCGTCGAGGCGGGCGAGGACGTCGTCATCGGCTCCCGCGACGCCGAGCGCGCGCAGGAGAAGGCCGCGGAGGTCGGGGCGCGCGGTGCAGCGAACGACGAGGCTGTGCGCAACGTCGACCTCGTCGTGCTCGCCGTCAAGGCCGACGCGGCGCTGCCGACCGCGGAGTCGCTCGCCGGCGCGATCGAGGTACCTGTCCTGAGCGTCGCGAGCGAGCTGCGCTTCACGAAGCAGGGCGTCTTCCCGACCGACGAAGCGCACTCGATCGCGGAGCGGACGCAGGAGCTCATGCAGGTGCCGGTCTGCGCCGGCCTGCACTCGCTCGCCGCCGCCTCGCTCGCGCACGGCAAGGCGGAGGGCGACGCGCTCGTCTGCGGTGACGACGCCGACGCCAAGGAGCTCGCGCTCCGGCTCGCCGCCCAGGTCGTCACCGGGCGCCCGCTCGACGCCGGGCCGCTCGCGAGCGCCCGGGCGCTCGAGGGCCTCACGGCGGTGATCGTCAACCTCAACAAGCGCTACAAGGGGCACGCGGGCGTCGAGATCACCGGCCTGCCGTGACCGGCGGCTACAGCGTCTTTCCGCTCCCGGGCCTCCCGGAGCTGCGTGAGGGGGACGATCTCGCGGCGATGATCCTCGAGCGCGTCGAGCTCGAGGACGGCGACGTGGTCGTCGTCGCGCAGAAGGCGATCTCGAAGATCGAAGGCCGCGTGGTCAGGCTCGACGACGCCGAGCCGTCCGAGCGGGCGCGTGAGATCGCCGGCAGCGAGGGCGACCCGCACCGGGTCGAGTGGATCCTGCGCGAGTCGCAGCGCGTCGTGCGCGTCCGCCAGCCGCTCGTGATCGCGCAGACGAAGCATGGGTTCATCTGCGCGTCGGCCGGGGTCGACCAGTCGAACACGCCGGAGGAGGGGACGCTCGTCCTCCTGCCCGTCGACCCCGACGCGTCGGCGCACCGGCTGCGCGACACGATCCGCGAGCGGACGGGTCGCACGGTCGGCGTGCTCGTCACGGACTCGTTCGGCCGCCCCTGGCGGCAGGGGACGACCGACGTCGCGATCGGCGCCGCCGGGATCGTCGTGCTGCAGGAGCTGAGCGGCGAGCGAGACCCGATCGGCTACGAGCTGAAGGCGACCGTGATCGCGATCGCGGACGAGCTCGCCGGGGCGGCCCAGCTCGTCTCCGGGAAGCTCGCCCGGAATCCGGTGACGATCGTCAGAGGTCTCGACGTCGCCGGCGTCGGCCGGGCGACCGACATCCCGATCCCGCCCGAACGCGATCTGTTCGGTTAAGTTCGTCGCGATGGGCCCGATCGAGACCGCCAACGCACGCCTGCAGGAGCTCGGCTACGCCGAGCGCGACCTCGCGGTCCATCCCGGCCCGCGCGGCAAGGCCCTCCTGAAGGGCAACAAGATCCTCAGCCCGTTCAGCGACGAGGCGCCGCTCGTGCTGCGGGTGGTCGAGGAGCTCGTCCCGCCGGACGCAGAGCTCGGCTCCAAGCTCTTGCGGCCCGCGGAGCTGCGCGCGAAGCTGTAGCGGTGCCGACGCCGGAAGCCCGCATGCGGCGGCTCGTCGACGCGGGCATCGCGCTCACGTCCGAGCTGTCGCTCGACGCCCTCCTCCAGCGCCTCGTCGAGATGGCCGCCGAGCTGACCCACGCGAAGTACGCGGCGCTCGGTGTGCTCGACCGCTCCGGCGCGTACCTCGAACGCTTCATCACCGCCGGCATCACGCCGGAGGAACGCGATGCGATCGGCGACCTGCCGCGCGGCCGCGGCATCCTCGGCGTCCTCATCCGCGACGCGTCCGCCCTGCGCCTCCGCGACCTCCACGAGGATCCGCGCTCGGTCGGGTTCCCGCCGAACCATCCGCCCATGGAGACGTTCCTGGGCGTCCCGGTGGCGCTGCGCGGCGTCGCCTACGGCAACCTCTACCTGACCGAGAAGGACGGCGGCGAGGAGTTCTCGGACGAGGACGAGGAGACGGTCCAGCTGCTCGCGGGACAGGCGGCGGTCGCGATCGAGAATGCTCGCCTCTACGAGGCCGCGACGCGCTGGTCGGCCCAGCTCGAGTCGCTGAACGACGTCGCCGACGCCCTGATCGCCGAGTTCGACCTGGCACGGCTCCTCCAGCTCGTCGTCGACCGCCTGCAGGCGCTGATCAGGGCCTCCGCCGTCTATATCGCACTGCCGTCCGCAGAGGGCGCGCGTATCGAGGCGGTGTCGGGCGGCGACGGCATCAACGTCGGCATGGAGATCCCCCGCAGCTCGAAGACGGTCGCGATCATGCGCCGGCGGCGCAGCGAGCGCGTCGACTCGGTCATCGACGATCCCGAGATCGACCAGTCGAGCGCGCGACGTCTCGGGATGCGGACAGCGCTCTACGTGCCGCTCCTGCTGCGCGACGAGGCGATCGGCGTCCTGACGGCACGCGACAAGGTCGGCCCGGACCCGCGCTTCACGGACGAGGACATGCGCCTCGCCGAGGTCTTCGCGCAGCGGGCGAGCGTCGCCGTCGACCGGTCGCGGCTCGTCGCGCGCGACTCGCTGCAGCGCGTCGTCAGCGCCCAGGAGATCGAGCGGCGGCGGCTCGCCAGGGAGCTGCACGACGAGACCGGCCAGGCCCTGACCTCGATCCTGCTCGGCCTGCGCAGCGTCGAGGAGGCGCCTGACGAGGAGCAGCGCGTCGAGGCGATGTCGGCCCTGCGCGACCTGGTCCGGTCGACGCTCCAGGACGTCCGGCAGCTCGCCGTCGACCTCCGGCCGACCGCGCTCGACGACTTCGGCCTCGTGCCGGCGCTCGAGCGGCTGACGCACGCCTTCGCGGAGTCGACCGGGATCCACGTCGATTTCCAGCCGGCGCTGACCGAGCGGCTGCCGCCGGAGCTCGAGACGGCCCTGTACCGGATCGTCCAGGAGTCGCTGACGAACGTCGTCAAGCACGCACGGGCCTCGAGCGTCAGCATCGTGATCGCGCGGCGGCCGGGCTCGGTGACGGTGGTCGTGGAGGACGACGGCGTAGGGTTCGACGCTTCCTCGACGCGCGAAGGCGGCCTCGGCCTGGTAGGTATGCGGGAGCGGATGGCACTGTTGGGCGGCCGGTTGACTCTCGAGACGACACCGGACGCAGGGACGACGTTGCTGGCGGAGGTGCCACTGACGTGATTCGAGTCGTGATCGTCGATGACCATGCCGTGGTGCGGAGCGGCCTCCGGCTCGTGCTCGAGGGCGCAGACGACATCACGGTCGAGGACGAGGGCGGCACCGCCGACGAGGCGGTTCGCCTTGCGCGCCTCCACAAGCCGGACGTCGTGCTGCTCGACGTGACGATGCCCGGCCGCAGCGGGATCTCGGCGACGGCCGAGATCAAGCAGGCATCGCCGAATGCGTCGATCCTCGTGCTCTCGATGCACGACGACCCGAGCTATGTCCGGCAGGCCTTCGCGGAGGGTGCGAGCGGCTACCTGCTCAAGGAAGGTGCCGATGCCGAGCTCTTCGCCGCGGTCCGCGAGGTCGCGTCCGGCGGGCGCTACGTCCACCCGACGCTCGGCGCCCGGCTCGCGGCGGCGGAGGCGCAGGCGCAGGCCGACGCGGCCGCGAACCCGCTCTCGGAGCGCGAGGGCGAGGTGCTCCGCCTGCTCGCGCTCGGCCACACGAACCAGGAGATCGCGAAGATGCTGTTCATCTCGGTCCGGACGGCCGAGACGCACCGCGCGCACATCATGCAGAAGCTCCGGCTCAGCACGCGTGCGGAGCTCGTGCGCTACGCCCTGCAGCACGGCTTGCTGGAGGAGGGCGAGGCTACCTAGACTCGCGCGCGACGAAGCGCGCGATCGCCTGCGCGTCGGCGCCCGTCAGCAGGTGTGCGGGCATCGCGCCGGGGCCGGTCGCGATCGCCTGCAGCACGGTCGCGGCGGTCGGCTGCAGCTCGTCGAAGCTCTTCGAGGCCGAGCCGTGCGTGTCGGCGGCGGCGAGCGTGTGGCAGCCGCCGCACTTCTCGCCGAACAGCATCCCGGCGGGCGTGAGCGCCGACGCCGGCCGCTGCCGCGCCGTGCCGCCGCAGCCCGCGAGCACGAGGACGAGCGCCGCCGCGACGGCGGCGCGCATCACCAGGACTTCGCCCGCTGCGTCCGCGCCGGATGGGCGACGCGCACGCGTGCGTCGACCGCGACTGCGCGGTCGGGCAACGCGAGCACCGGGTTGAGGTCGAGCTCCGCCACCGCGGGGAGGTCCGACACGAGCTGGGAGAGACGGAGCAGGAGGTCGACGAGCGCGCCGGCGTCTGCCGGCGGGGCGCCGCGATAGCCGCGGACGAGCGTCCCGGCCTTGCCGTCCTGTACGAGCTCGCGGGCGTCGATGTCGGTGAGCGGTGCGAGCCGGAACTGCGCCTGGCCGATCAGCTCGGCGAAGACGCCGCCCGCGCCGAAGGCGACGAGCGGTCCGAAGACCGGGTCCTGGACGGCGCCCGCGAGCAGCTCCGCGCCGCCGCGGATCATCGGCTGCAGGAGCACCCGGCCGCCGATGCGCTCGGCCGCCGCGCGGACCTCCGTCTCGTCGGCGAGGTTGAGCGCGACGCCGCCGGACTCCGTCTTGTGCGCGCCCGCCGCGGCCGTCTTCACGACGACGGGGAAGCCGAGCTCCGCCGCCGCCGCAGCGGCCTCGTCGGGCGTGTCGGCGAACCGTTCCGGCACGACGGGCAGCCCGTAGGCCTGCAGGAGCGCCCGGGCCTCGTCCGGCTCGAGCCAGCGGTCGCCGCCGCCGTCGACGATCGCCGCCGCCGCTTCGCGGTCGATCTCGAGCTCCGGGACGATGCCGGCGGGACGATGCAGCCAGTCGGCACGCTCCGCCGCGCGGCCCAGGGCGCGGGCTGCGGCCTCCGGGTACTCGAACGCGGGGATCGGCGCCGTGCCTGCGAGGCCGGAGCAGAGGACGGTCTTGTCGGTCTCGCGCGCCGCGCGGGCGATCGCCGCGGCGACGCCCGCCGGGTCGACGCCGACGACCGGGACGAAGAGCACGATCACCGAGTCGACGCCGGGATCCTCGAGCAGGAGCGGCAGCGCCTTGCGGTAGGCGTCCTCGGGCGCGCTGCCCAGCATGTCGATCGGGTTCTCGACGCTCGCCTCCGCCGGCAGGACCTCGAGCAGGCGCTCACGGGTCGTCTCGGACAGGGCCGTCAGCTCGAGCCCGGCGGCGTCGCACGCGTCGGCGCAGAGGATCCCGAGCCCGCCGGCGTTCGTCAGGATCGCGACCCGGCGGCCGCGCGGAAGCGGCTGCGACGAGAGCAGCGATGCGACGTCGACGAGCTCGTCGAGCGTGCGGCTGCGGATGACGCCCGCCTGGCGGAAGAGCGCGTCGACGGCGGCGTCGGAGCCTGCGAGCGCGGCGGTGTGCGAGCTCGCGGCCTTGCGGCCGGCCTTGGTCGTGCCGCTCTTCATCGCGAGGATCGGCTTCGACCGCGCGACGCGGCGTGCGATGCGCGCGAACGCGGCCGGATTGCCGAACGACTCGAGGTAGAGCATGACGAGCTTCGTCGGCTCGTCGTCCTCCCACCACTCGAGCAGGTCGTTCGACGAGACGTCGGCCTTGTTGCCGATCGAGACGAACGCCGAGAGGCCGAGCCCGCGCCCCTCGGCGCGCTCGAGCAGCGCGAGGCCGAGTGCGCCGCCCTGCGAGGAGAAGCCGATCGTGCCGGACGGGAAGGCACGCGGGGCGAAGGTCGCGTTCATCCGCACGGACGAGGAGGCGATGCCGAGGCAGTTCGGCCCGACGAGGCGCGCGCCGTGCGAGCGCACGAGCGCGAGCAGCTCGTCCTGGCGCGTCCGCCCGGCCGCTCCCGTCTCTGCGAAGCCTGCGGAGATGACGCACAGCGCCTTGACGCCCGCGCCGAGCGCGTCGGCCGCCGCCGGGATGACGAGCTCGCCCGGTAGGCAGATGACGACGAGGTCGACCTGCTCGGGGATCGCCGCGACCGTCTGGTACGCGCGCACGCCTGCGACCGGCGCACCGCCGCGGTTGACGGGATACGCGGCGCCCGTGAAGTCGCCGGTCAGGATGTTCCGGAAGAGCTCGCCGCCGATCGACCCGCGCCGCGGCGACGCGCCGACGACGGCGACGCACGACGGCTCGAAGAAGGCCTGGAGCGACGCGCGCACGGCGACGTGGTCGCGTGCAGCGACCTGCTCGCGGTAGTGGGCCGTGGGAGCGATCGGGAACTTCACCTCGACCTCGCCGCCCTCGAGCTCGCGGACGACGTCGAAGCCCGCATCCTGGAACACCCGCAGCATGTGGCGGTTGTCGGGCAGGACCTCGGCGACGAACTCGGCGATGCCGACGGCTGCGGCGGCGTCCGCGAGCTGCTCGAGCAGCCGCGTGCCGATGCCGCGTCCCTGGAAGTCGTCGTGCACGGTGAACGCGCACTCGGCGATCCGCCGGTCGCGCAGTCGCGCGTAGTTCGCGAGCGCGACGATTCGGCCGTCGAGCGAGCCCAGCAGCGCGCCGCGCTCGTCCCAGTCCGGCTCGAGCACCGGCTCGACGAGCGCGGGCGTGAGGGCGGGGAAGCCGTGGAAGCGGAGGAAGCGCGACCGATCCGAGAGACTCCGGAAGAACTCGAGCAGCGCGTCGGCGTCGGCCGTCTCGGGTGCGCGCAGCCGAAGCGTCGAGCCGTCGCGGAGAATCACGTCGTTCGGTGTGCGAGTATCCATGCGACTATGGTCGCGAGGCGACCGTGCGGTGGAATCGGGACTTTCCCGCAGCTACCCGGGAGGCAACCGCAGGACGAACGCGTTCTCCGTGCGGGTGACGCTGCCGCCTGCGTCTGCGGCGATCCGGGCCGCGACGACCTCGTCGAGCGACGCGTCCCGGGCCGGTGCGACGGTGACGGCGGAGTCGCGCACCTCGACCCGTGCGGCGGGATCGGCGGCGAGCAGCAGGTGGACGACCGCCTGCAGGACGGTCGCCGGCGGGCAGGCGACCGGGGCGGCACTCGACGGAAGCAGGACGTCGAGGTCGATCCGCTTTCGGTCGCCGTGCCGGTAGAGGCTCAGCGCCTGCTGCACGATCTCCACGAGGTCGGCGCCGACCGCGTCGTCGTCGGCGCCGCGGGCGAAGCGGAGCAAGGGGCGGAGCGTCCCGTCGAGGTCGTTGCCGGCGCCGAGCA
>JBEQUF010000352.1:0-3283 GCA_040349295.1 Actinomycetota bacterium
CGGCCGTGATCTACACGGCGATGTTCGTCCCGCTCACGTTCTTCATCGACCGGTTCGCCTACCGGCGGTACCAGGCCAAGCAGGCGGGCGGGACGCCTACGCCCGCGCGTCCGGCGAAGAAGCGCTGACCGGCTCCTCGCCGCGGTAGTGACCCTCGCCGGGCCACGGCGCGAGGATGAGCAGGACGCGCGCGTCGCCGTCGGCGACGACCGCGTGGCGTTCGTTCGGCTCGAACCGGAACACGTGGCCCGGGGCGGCGTCGACCGACTCGTCGCCGGCCTCGATGCGGACGCGCCCGTCGGCGACGACGAGCAGGGCGGCTTCCTTCACCTGGTGGTCGCCGAGCTCCTGCCCCTCCTGGAGGTGGATGGCGACGACGCGCGCCTCGCCCTCCTGCGAGTGGAGCACCTGCGGCGAACGGGCGCCGTCGGGCGTGTTCAGCTCTGCGAGGCTCCAATGCTGCACGACGTGCCGAATGCCCGAACCGGCCGCTCATTACACTCGCCTGCGTGACGCTCGTCGTCGACACGTACCCGCTTGGACCGATCCAGACGAACTGCTTCGTCGTCCGCCGCGAGCGCGGCGCGGCCGAGGCGGTCGTGATCGACCCGGGCGCGGACGCGAGCGCGCTGCGGCTCGAGCTGGCGGGTATGGGCGCGACCTGCGCGGCGATCCTGATCACGCACGGCCACTACGACCATCTGGGCGGCGTCGCAGATCTCGCCGAGGGGACGGGCGCGCCCGTCTACATGCCCGAGGGCGAGCGGTTCCTGCTCGAGCAGTACCGCGACTACGCGCCCGCGCAGTTCGCCGGCCGCAACCACACGCCCGACCACACGCTCGAGGGCGGCGAGACGGTGAGCGTCGCCGGCATCGACTTCGAGGTCGTGTCGATCCCGGGCCACTCGCCGGCGCACATCGGCTACTACGCCGACGGCGAGCTCTTCAGCGGCGACGTGCTCTTCGCCGGCTCGGTCGGCCGCTACGACCTCCCCGGCGCCGACTGGGACACGCTCGTCGCCAGCATCCGCACGCTCATGGAGCGCTACCCGCCGGAGACGGTGGTCCACCCCGGCCACGGCCCGGACACGACGCTGGGACGCGAGCTGGAGCGCAACCCGTACCTGCAAGAGCTGCGGGCGCAGGCGTGAGCCCCTCGTTTCAGGCGCCGCGCGGCACGCACGACGTCCTCCCCTCCGACCGCCGCTGGTGGGACACGGTGCGGACGATCGAGGCGCAGTGCGCGCAGTACGGCTACGGGCGGATCCAGACGCCGGGCTTCGAGGAGACCGGCCTCTTCGCGCGCACGTCCGGCGAGGCCTCGGACGTCGTCAACAAGGAGATGTACACGTTCGAGGACCGCAGCAACCGCTCGCTGACGCTGCGGCCCGAGGGAACGGCGCCGATCGCGCGGGCCTACGTCGAGCACGGCCTGAACAAGGAGCCGCAGCCGGTCAAGCTCTTCACGCTCGCACCCATGTACCGCTACGGACGGCCGGGGCGCGGGCGGTATCGCGAGCACTGGCAGCTGTCGCTCGAGGCGATCGGCAGCGCCGATCCGGCGATCGACGCCGAGGTGCTGCAGTTCTATACGGAGCTCCTGCGGCGGCTCGGCGTCACCGAGTGGGAGCTGCACCTCAACTCGATCGGCGACGCGAACTGCCGGCCGCAGTACGTCGAGCAGCTCAATGCCTGGCTCGACGCGCATCCGGAGCTCGTCGACGAGGAGGTCGCCCACAAGCGCTCGACCAGCGTCCTGCAGGTCTTCGACATCAAGAACGAGCGGCTGCGGGCCGCGCTCGACGAGGCGCCGAAGATCGGGGACAACCTCTGCGACGCGTGCCGGGAGCACTTCGACGCGGTCAGGCGGCAGCTCGACGCGTACGGCGTCCCGTACGTGCTCGACGCGACGCTCGTCCGCGGCCTCGACTACTACACGCGGACGACCTTCGAGTTCGTCGGCCCGGAGGAGAACGTGAACTCGACGATCTGCGGCGGCGGCCGGTACGACGGCCTCGTCGAGGCGGTCGGCGGTCCGAGCGTGCCGGGGATCGGCTTCGGCGCGGGGCTCGAGCGGCTGATGCTCGCGATCGAGCGGGAGGGGGCGCAGCCGGAGCCGCAGCGGCTCGAGATCTTCGTCGTCGCCGAGAGCGTCGCCGCGCGCGAGCGCGTCCTGCCGCAGATCGCCGCGTGGCGGCGCGCGGGCCGTGCCGTCGACACCGACTACGCTGGACGCTCGATGAAGGGACAGCTCACGCAGGCGCAGCGCACCGGGGCGGCGACCGTCGTCGTCGCGAACGACGACGGCACGTACGTCGTTCGCCGCCGCGGCGAGCAGGACGTCACGGTCGACTCGCTGGACCAGGTGTGAGCAGCTGGCGCGACACGACGTGCGGTGTGCTGACCGCCGCCGACGAGGGGAAGACGGTGACGCTCGCCGGCTGGGTCGACACGCGCCGCGACCACGGCGGGCTCGTCTTCATCGACCTGCGCGACTTCACCGGCAAGGTGCAGCTCGTCGTCCACACGCCCGAGGTCGCGAAGGAGATCCGCAACGAGTTCGTCCTGCAGGCGGTCGGCAAGGTCGTCCGCCGCGCACCGGAGGCGGTCAATCCGAACCTGCCGACCGGCGAGGTCGAGGTGCAGGTCGAGACGCTGACGATCCTCTCGCGCTCGACACCGCTGCCGTTCCAGATCGGCGACGACGTCGACGACACGCTCCGGATCAAGTACCGGTGGCTCGACATGCGCAGCGAGCGCATGCAGCGCAACCTGCGCCTGAACCACACGGTGATCGCCGGCATCCGCACGGCGATGGACCGCATGGGCTTCGTCGACGTGTGGACGCCGTCGATGACGAAGGGGACCCCGGAGGGCGCCCGCGACTTCCTCGTGCCGATCCGGCTGCAGCCGGGGACGTTCTACGCGCTCGCGCAGTCGCCGCAGCTCTTCAAGCAGCTCTGCATGGTCGGCGGGCTCGACCGCTACTACCAGGTCGCGACGTGCTGGCGTGACGAGGATCTCCGCGCCGACCGCCAGTTCGAGTTCCGGCAGCTCGACCTCGAGATGTCGTTCGTCGATCGCGAGGACGTGCTCGACGTGATGGAGGAGGCCGTCGTCGCCACGTTCGTCGCGGCGGGCCGCGAGCCGCCGCCGCGTCCGTTCCCGCGGCTCGGCTACGCCGAGGCCATGGCGCGCTACGGCACCGACAAGCCGGACTTCCGCTTCGGCCTCGAGATCGAGGACGCGACCGAGCTGACGCGCGAGAGCGAGTTCGGCGTCT
>JBEQUF010000381.1:0-11864 GCA_040349295.1 Actinomycetota bacterium
GCATAGCGCCGCGTGCGGGCGGCGATCGCCTCGATCGCCTCGGCGCGCGGCAGGGTCGCCACCTCGTCGAGTCCGAGCGTCTTCCGCGCCGTGAGCGAGATCGGCTGCTCGAGGGCGCGCCGCACCTCCTCCTCGACGCCCGCGTCGAACATCGCCTGCGTCCGGGCGGCGATCCGCCGGTCGAGGACCTCCTTGCCCGGGTCGAGACCGACGATCAGCGTCGGCAGCCGGGTCTGCGCCGACCAGAGCTCGTCCTCGGCCGGCGCGAGGGACGATCCCGCCTCGGCGAGCTCGAGCGCCCGGACGACGCGGCGGCGGTCGTTCGCGTGGACTGCGGTCGCGGCCCGCGCGTCGATCGCCTGGAGCTGCGCGTAGGCGGCCGCGGGATCGGCGTCGTAGGCGGCGGCCCAGCGCTCGCGTGCGCCAGGCGCCGGGCGCGGCGGCAGCGTCAGCTCGGCGAGCGCGGCGCGGAAGTAGAGCCCGGTGCCGCCGACGACGATCGGAGTCCGTCCTGCGCCGGCGATCTCGTCGATCGCGGCATGCGCCAGCGGTGCGTACTCGCCGACGGAGGCCTCCTTCGACAATGGCCAGATCGACACGAGCCGGCTCTTAGATTGGTTCGTCAAGATGGGCAGGCCCTGGTACACCTGCATCGCATCCGCCGAGACGAGCTCGCCCCCGAGCCGGTCGGCGAGATCCCCCGCGAGGGCGGATTTCCCACTGGCGGTCGGGCCGAAGATGCCGATAACAAGCGTCACCGGGACATTCTCCCGACCGTTGGCATTCCATGAGACTCAAAACCTCCATCGAGCGCAGCCGGGCCGAGTCGGCCGTGTTCATGCTGGGCAGCGCCGTGATCGCGCTCGGCACGTTCGGCGCGATGGTGTGGGTCGCCGGCTTCGGACGCGTCCTCGACCGCCTGCTCGCCATCGACCCGGTCTGGTTCGCGGTCGCGCTCGGCGCCGAGGCGCTCGCCTACATCGGGTACACGCTCAGCTACCGCGAGGTGGCTCGCGTCGAGGACGGTCGCGCGATCGCCCGCCTCGACGCCGTCGCCGCCGTCGCCGCCGGCTTCGGCCCGTTCGTCGCGCGCGGCGGCTTCGCGATCGACCGCCACGCCTTCAAGAAGGCCGGTCTCTCGGACCGCGACGTCCGCGTGCGGATCATGGGGCTCGGCGCACTCGAGTACGCATTGCTCGCGCCGGCGGCCTGCATCGTCGCGATCCAGCTCCTCGTCGACGGGGCGAACAAGCCGTCGTACGGGCTGACGCTGCCGTGGGCGATCGCCGTGCCGCTCGGCTTCGTGACTGCGCTCTGGGCGGTCGAGCACCGGCAGCGCTTCAACGGGAAGCTCGGCGAGGCGCTCGACTCGATCCACGTCCTGAAGTGCCTGTTCGTGCGGCCGCGACATCTGATCGGGCCGCTCGGGACGGCGATCTACTGGTTCGGCGACATCGCCTGCCTGTGGGCGTGCCTGCAGGCGTTCACGCACGGTACGCCGGACATCTCGCTCCTGCTGATCGGCTACGCGACCGGATACGCGCTGTCGCGGCGGACGCTGCCCTTCGGCGGCGCGGGCGCGGTCGAGTCGCTGCTGCCGTTTGCCCTCTCGTGGTGCGGGATCTCGCTCGCGGCCGCGGTGCTCGCGGTCTTCACCTACCGGATCTTCAACTTCTGGCTGCCGACGCTGCCTGCAGCGTTCGGGCTGAAGCACCTGCGAGCGTCGTCGACGTCGCTCGTTCGATCCTGACGTCGACGAGCTCGCCGGGCTCGGCGTCGCCGGTGAAGTTGACGGTCGTGTTGCGCCGTGTGCGGCCGCGGAGGAACGCGTCGTCGGTGCGGCTGCGCCCTTCGACGAGCACCTGCTCGACGTTGCCGACGCGCGCGGCGTTCCGCTCCGCCGCGATCTGCTGGACGCGCTCGACGAGCCGCTCGATGCGGTCGCGCTTCACGTCGTCCGGAACCTGGTCGGCCATCGTCGCCGCCTCCGTCCCCTGCCGCGGCGAGTAGACGAACGTGAACGCGCTGTCGAAGCCGACCTCCTCGACGACCTCGATCGTCTCCTGGAAGTCCGCCTCGGTCTCACCCGGGAAGCCGACGATGATGTCGGTGCCGAGCGCGAGATCCGGGATCGCGGCGCGCATCTCCCGTGCGAGCTGGACGTAGCGCTCGCGCGAATAGGTGCGGCGCATCGCCTTGAGGATCCGCGACGAGCCGGACTGCAGCGGCAGGTGTGCGTGCTCGCAGACGGCAGCGCACTCGGCCATCGCCTCGATCACGTCACGACGGAAGTCCTTCGGATGCGGGCTCGTGAAGCGGATCCGCTCGATGCCGTCGATCGCGTCGACCGCGCGCAGCAGCTGGGCGAAGCTCGTCTGGAGGTCGCGTCCGTACGAGTTGACGTTCTGACCGAGCAACGTCACCTCCTTGACGCCCTGCGCGGCGAGCTGGGCGATCTCGGCCAGGACGTCGCCGGGCCGACGGCTCACCTCCTTGCCGCGCACGGCCGGGACGATGCAGTAGCTGCACACCGAGTTGCAGCCCATCGAGATCTGCACCCACGCCTGGAAGCCGCGCTCGCGATGCTGCGGCAGGCCGGCGGCGAACGTCCGCTCGTCGGCCGTGCCCCAGGCGCCGCGCTGCACGCCGAGCCCGCCCGCGCCGAGCCACTCGCCGAGATGCGGGATCGTCCCCGGCCCGAAGGCGACGTCGACGTGCGGGTACATGCCGAACAGCCGGTCCCGCTGCGCCTCCGCGTAGCAGCCGCCGACGGCGATCACCATGTCGGGCCGCTCGCGCTTCCGTGCAGCCGCCTCGCCCATGTACGCCGCGAACTTCGTGTCGGGCTTCTCGCGGATCGTGCAGGTGTTGAAGACGACGACGTCGGCGTCGGCCTGCGTCCGGGCCTCCCCGAGACCGAGCTCCTCGAGCATGCCCTTGATGCGCTCGCTGTCGTGCGCGTTCATCTGGCAGCCGAAGGTGGTGACGAAGTACCGGCGCATCGGCGTAGGGTAGCCCTGTGCTCGCCGTTCTCGGAGGTCTCGGGGCGGCGCTCTGCTGGGCCACGACGACCCTCGCCGCTGCGCGGGCCAGCCGGCTCGTGGGTCCGCAGCGCGTTCTCGCCTGGGTCATGTTCACCGGTCTCGTCGTCGTCGCGCCGCTACTCGTGGTGGCCGGGCGGCCGCACGGGCTCGGCGGCCGGGAGATCGGCTGGCTCGTCGTCTCGGGCGCCGGCAACGTCGGCGGCCTCTTCCTCACGTACGCGGCGCAGCGGATCGGGAAGATCTCGATCATCGCGCCGATCACCTCGACGGAGGGTGCGATCGCAGCCCTGGTGGCCGTCGCCGACGGGGAGCATCTGGGCCTCGCGACCGCGGTCCTGCTGGCGATCATCGTCGCCGCGGTGGTCGTCGCCAGCCGGGGCGAGGACGAGACCGTCCCGGGCGCGCACACGCTGCGGGCGAGCATCTACGCCGGCTTCGCCGCGCTGTCCTTCGGCGCGAGCCTGTTCGCGACGGGCCGCGTCAGCCAGGCGCTCCCGCTCGCCTGGGCGCTCCTGCCGCCGCGGCTGCTGGGCGTCCTCGTCGTGACCCTGCCGCTCGCGGCGCGCCGGCGGCTGCGGGTGCCACGCCCCGTCGTGCCGCTCGTCGTCCTCTCCGGGCTCTGCGAGGTGGCCGGCTTCGCGAGCTATTCGCTGGGTGCGCGGCACGGCATCGCGATCGCCGCGGTGCTCGCGTCGCAGTTCGCCGTCTTCGCCATCGTCGGCTCGTACGTCGTCTTCCACGAACGGCTGCGCGCCGTGCAGGTGAGCGGCATCGTCACCGTGCTCGTCTGCGTCGCGGTGCTGACGGCCGTGCGGTCCTAGGCGGCCTGGATCGGCGACTCGCGCTCGACGTCGACGGCGTCGTCGACGAGTGCGCCGCCTCCGCCGACGTGGTTCCGCGCGACGTCGACGGCACGCGACTCGCGGATCACCGTCACTTTCACCTGCCCCGGATACTCGAGCTTGTCCTCGATCTCGCGCGCGATCTGATGCGAGAGCAGCGCCGCCTCGTCGTCGTCGACCTCGGTCGGACTGACGATGACGCGGATCTCGCGGCCCGCCTGGAGCGCATAGACCTTCTCGACGCCGGGCTTCGCCGCAGCGACCTGCTCGAGCGACTCGAGCCGCTTGATGTAGTGCTCGAGGCTCTCGCCGCGCGCACCGGGCCGCGACGCGCTGATCGCGTCGGCGGCGATCAGCAGCACCGCCTCGACCGTCTGCGGCTGCACCTCGTAGTGGTGCGCCTCGACGGCGTGCACGACACCCTGCGACTCGCCGTAGCGCCGCGCGAGCTGCGCGCTGATGCCGGCGTGCGACCCCTCGACCTCGTGCGACATCGCCTTGCCGATGTCGTGCAGCATCGCCGCCCGCTTCACGGTCTTGACGCTCGCGCCGAGCTCGGTCGCCATGATCCCGGCGAGATGCACCACCTCGAGCGTGTGCTTCAGCACGTTCTGGCCGTAGCTCGTGCGGAAGCGCAGCCGGCCGAGGATCCGGACGAGCTCCTCGTGGAACGGCCCGCAGTTCGCCTCGAAGACCGCCTGCTCGCCCGCCTGGCGCACGATCTCCTCGATCTCCGCCTTCGACTGGTAGTACGTCTCCTCGATCCGAGCCGGGTGGATGCGTCCGTCCTCGATCAGCTTCGTCAGCGTCAGGCGTGCGACCTCGCGGCGCAGCCCGTCGAAGGACGAGAGCACGACCGCGTGGGGCGTGTCGTCGATGATGAAGTCGACGCCCGTCAGGTGCTCGAGCGCGCGGATGTTGCGGCCCTCACGGCCGATGATGCGGCCCTTCATGTCGTCGGACGGCAGCTCGATCACCGTCACGGTCGTCTCGGCCGCGTGCGACGCAGCAACACGCTGCAGCGCGTCGGCGACGAGGTTGCGGGCGCGACGTTTCGACTCGGCGCGCGCCTCCTCCTCGAGCATCCGGACACGGCGCGCCAGCTCGTGCCGGGCGAGCTCCTCGCCGCGCTCGCGCAGATGCTGCTTCGCCTCCTGCTGCGTCATCCCGCCGACCCGCTCGAGCGCCGTCTGTTGCGCGGCCTTCATCTGCTTCAGGTCGTCCTGCAGCTGCCGCAGGTGCGCCTCCCGGTCGGCGAGCCCCTGGTCCTTGCGCGAGAGCTCGACGAGCTTGCGCTCGATCTCCTCCTCCTTCGTCAGCACGCGCTCCTCGATCTTCAGCACCGACTCACGCCGGTCGGAGAGCTCGGCGTCGATCTCGGCCCGGAGCTTCACGGCGCGCTCGCGCGCCTCGAGCTCGGCCTCGCGGCGGACGGTCTCCGCCTCGCGCTCGGCGTCGTCGAGGAGCTGCCGGCGGATGCGGCGCGCCTTCCCGACCCCGCCCGCCTCGAACGTGCGCACCGCGAGCAGCGTGAGCGCCGCACCGGCGACGATTCCGATGACGGCTCCGATCGCGATCAGCACGTGCGCAGCACCTCGCTCGTCGTGGGCTCGATTGACCCGCGCCCACCGGCACCTCGCTGCGCCGGCAGCTTCCGATCCCGCCGTCGATTGTCCCGCGCGCGCAGAGGCACGCCGGGGAGGGCTCTAGCTCGCTCGAGCCTTCCGCCGGTTACGTCTCGTAGTCGATGCGGTCTCGGGGTTCAAGGACGAAAAGGTTTCGGAAAAGCTGCAAATTGCAGGGAAAATGTCAGTGGTACTCGGTCTGCGGATCCTAGCGCGGCAGGGCCTCAGTCTGCAAATTCCGCGTCGATTCCCAGGCTTTCGAGGTCGAATCCCTTCGCCGCGAGGCGTCGAAGCGCCCTCGCGTCGGGTTCCGGTCCGAGGAGCCGCCTCGCCCGGAACGCCTCCGGCTCGAGCCCGCCCAGCGCCGCCTCGACGTGCTCGCCGCCGACCTGCTCGTCCTCGAGCGCGGCGCGGATCGCCGCGTCGCCATAGCCTCGCTGGGCCAGCGACCGGGCCCGGGCGGCGGCCACGCGGCCGTCGTCGACGAGGCCGGCCCGCTCCAGGGTCTCGAGGGCGGCGGTTCGCGCATCCTCGCCCGCCCCACGCCGCTGGAGCCGTTCGTCCAGGCGTGCCCGGGAGAGGTCGCGGTGGCGAAGGGTGCGGGCGGCGTCGGCCAAGGCCCGCGAGCGGCGGAGCTCCCGGCCGAGCACGCGGGCGGTCTCGCGGTCGAGCACGCGACCCACTGCGAGGCCTGACCGGACGACCGCGGCTGCGGGAACCACCCGCCAGGATCGCTCGTCGAGGTGGATGTCGACGCGATCCCGGGGCAGCTCCCGCAGCGCGGTGATACGCGGTGCGCTAGTCGTCCGAAGCGACACCGGCGAGCGCTGCTTCGACGGCTTCCTTCGTCGCCTTGCCGTTCTTCGAGGCGTTCTCGCCCTCGGCGACCGGCAGCAGCTTCGCCGACACCACCTGATCGGGCCCGACCTCGAGCTGGATCTTCTGGAGGATCTGCTGCATGACGTCCGGGTGCTCGCGCAGGAACGCGGTCGCGTTCTGGCGGCCCTGGCCGAGCCGCTCGTCGCCGAAGCTGAAGTACGAGCCGGACTTCGTGACCACCTTGCGCTCGACGGCGACGTCGATCACCGTGCCCTCCCAGGAGAAGCCGGTGCCGTAGATGATGTCGAACTCGGCCTGCTTGAACGGCGGCGCCACCTTGTTCTTCACGACCTTGACGCGGACGCGGTTGCCGATCGCCTCGACGCCTTCCTTCAGCGTCTCGATGCGGCGGATGTCGAGCCGGACCGACGAGTAGAACTTCAGGGCGCGGCCGCCCGGCGTCGTCTCCGGGTTGCCGAACATGACGCCGATCTTCTCGCGCAGCTGGTTCGTGAACAGGCAGATCGTGTCGGTGCGGTTGAGCGTGCCGGCGAGCTTGCGGAGCGCCTGCGACATGAGGCGCGCCTGCAGGCCGACGTGCGAGTCGCCCATCTCGCCCTCGATCTCGGCCTTCGGCGTCAGCGCCGCGACCGAGTCGACCGCGACGACGTCGAGCGCGCCCGAGCGGATCAGCAGCTCCGCGATCTCGAGCGCCTGCTCGCCCGTGTCGGGCTGCGAGACGAGGAGGTTGTCGATGTCGACGCCGATCCGCTTCGCGTACGCCGGGTCCATGGCGTGCTCGGCGTCGATGAACGCGCAGATGCCGCCGCGCTTCTGCGCCTCGGCGATCACGTGGTAGACGAGCGTCGTCTTGCCGGAGGACTCGGGGCCGAACACCTCGACGATGCGGCCGCGTGGCAGCCCGCCGATCCCGAGTGCGAGATCGAGCACGAGCGAGCCGGTCGACACCGCGCCGATCGAGACCGCGGCACGGTCGCTCATCTTCATGACCGAGCCCTTGCCGAACTGGCGCTCGATCTGCCCGAGGGCGACGTCCAGTGCGTCTTGCTTGTCCATTACTCCACTCCTCCTAGGCGTATCGATGCCAGTACTTCGTACTCCGCCCCCGTGCGGCGCAGCTTCGACAGATAAGCAGCCGCATCGGACGGAACCAGAACATGTGTTCGTAGCGTATCGGGGAACTCCTCCCGGAGCCCCGGCCGCTCCCGGAACCGCCCGACGGTGACGTGCGGCAGCCACGGGCGGCCCTCGTCCCGGCCCGCCGCGCCGGCGAGGGCGCCGCCGTGCCCGCCGACGTCCTCGAAGGTCAGCATCGCCACCGACCGCGTCTCCCGGTACCCGTGCGGGCGGAGCTCGACCGCCCCCGCCTCAATCGGCCGCGCGGCAGCCTCCAGGCGCGAGACGACTGCCGGGACGTCCGCCGCGGGCGTCGAGCCGAGGAAGACGAGCGTCACGTGCAGCTGCTCCCGCGGCACGACCCGGACGCGCGTGCCCGCGAAGGCGCGGGCCTGCCAGGCGGCGATGCCGTCGAGCCACTCGTCGGGGAGCCGCAGCGCGAGGAAGAGCCGGAGCCGCTCACTCCCCGCGACGCTAGCGCTCACCGTGTGACGGCTTCCTCGCGGCTTCCGCTCAGGAGTGTGCGAACGAGGTGGAGGCCGATCACGACCGACCGTGCGCGGATCGACGCGCGGTCGCCCGGAAAGGTCAGCTCGCGGCCGATTTCGCCCTCGGGGGTGACGGCGTGGAAGTGGACGAGGCCGACCGGCTTCTCGGCCGTGCCGCCGCCGGGCCCGGCGATGCCGGTCACCGAGATCGCGACGTCGACGCCGAGCGCCTCGCGGGCGCCGTGCGCCATCGCGGCGGCGACCTCCGCCGAGACGGCGCCGTGCTCGACGAGGAGCGCCGCCGGCACGCCGAGCTGCCGCTCCTTCACCTCGTTCGAATAGGCGACGATCCCGCCGGCGACGACGTCGGACGAGCCCGGCACCGACGTCAGCCGTGCCGCGACGAGCCCGCCGGTGCAGGACTCCGCGGTGGCGAGCGTCCAACCCCTGGCCCGGCAGAGGTCGAGCACGTGCTCCTCCACCCCGCGCTCGTCGGTGCCGTAGAGGTACCGGTCGACGGCGCCGATGAACGTCCGCTCCAGCTCGTCGGCCCGCGCGTCGGCGCCGGGCTCGACGACGAAGTCGACGTGGATCTCGAAGTCGCGCGCGCAGATCGTCGCCTCGACGCCGCGGCCGTCCCCGCCGGCGTCGGCGAGCGCCCGGGCGACGGCGGACTCGGAGACGCCGAACAGCCTGTAGACGCGCCGGCCGGGCGCCGTCCCGGCGAGGCCGAGCGAGATCGCGCCGTCGGGCTTCGTCGCCTGCTTCGTCACGCCCGGGGCGAAGTCGGCATAGTCCCGCCGCATCCGCTCCGCCGCGGCGCGCGAGACCGCCTCGATCTGCGCCTCGAGCTCCGGATCGACGTGCAGGCCGAGGCCGAGCGCCGTGGCGACCATCTCGACCGTGCGGTCGTCGTGCGTCGGCCCGAGGCCGCCCGAGCAGAGGACCGCGTCCGCGTCGAGCGCGTCCTTCACCGCCGCGAGCAGCTCGTCGGGGTCGTCGCCGACGATCTGGATCCGTGCCGGCTCGAGGCCGTGCCGGAGCGCCTCGCGCGCGAGGTACGGCCCGTTCAGATCCGTCCGCTCGCCGCGCACGAGCTCGCTGCCCGTGACGACGACGACCGCGCGAGGCCGCCGCATCAACCGCCCGTCAGCGCAGTGCGCGTCGGCGTGACGAGGACGCGGAGGTTCTTCCTGGCCGGCAGCGAGACGGCGTGCCCGCCGAGGCTCACGCGCACGGCGGACGAGTGCTCGATCGAGAGCCAGAAGCGGTTGCCGGCGATCCGCTGCACCTCGCCGCGGCGGATCGTCCCCGCGAGGAGGAGCGTGCCGGAGGCGGAGTTGCGGTGGACGGTCACGTAGGTGCCGGCGCCCACGCCGCGCAGGACGAGCGCCGTCGGCGCGGGCGGCGTCGTGGTCGTCGTCGGCGGCAGCGAGCCGTTCGACGAGTCGCCGCCGCCGAACTTCCAGGCCACGATCACGAGCGCGGTCAGCGCGGCGATGCCGGCGAGGGCGGCGAGCACCACCTTCCGCTCGAGGCCGCGGTCCTGGTGGACGCGCGCCCGGCGAGGCGGCTCGTCGTGGAAGCGCTCGCCGTTGCGGGAGTTGAACTCGTCGACGTAGAGCTGCCCGTCGAGGCCGAGGTATTCGGCGTAGGAGCGGAGGAAGCCCTTGACGTAGGTCTCCGAGGGCAGGATCTCGAACGCCTCGTCTTCGAGGGCGCGGATGTACTTGGCGCGGATCTTCGTCGCCAGCTCGACCTGCGGGAACTCGAGTCCCTGGCGGACGCGCGCCTCGCGAAGGCTGTTGCCGAGCTCGAACACGCCGCTCGATGGTATCGCCGGAAACTACTTTTCGAGGTGCAGGAGGATCTCGTAGAAGGCGATCGCGATCGTCGCCGAGGTCGCGAGCGAGATGCCGAGCACCCCGAGCACGCGGCCCGTGCGGAGCGACGCCGGCCGGGAGCCCGAGACACGCACGTGGCCGCGCGTGCCGCGCACGACGAGCAGCCCGGCGATGCTCGCGAGCGCCGCGACCGGGATCAGCCAGGCGGCGTCGACGAGGGTGAACGTGGCGCTGTACCGCGAATAGGCGATCCCGGCCGGGATCGCGATCACGCCGAGCACGCCGAGCAGGACGCCGAGTGAGGGGTGGCTACTGCTTCTGGTAGGGCTGGCCATCGGCTGCAGGTGGGATCGATCGCCCGATGACGCCCGCGACTGCGACGAGCGTCAGGACGTACGGCAGAGCCTCGAACAGCACGGCGTACGAGGCCCAGTTCTGGATCCCGCCGAGGCGCTGCGCGAGCGCGCTCGAAAAGCCGAAGAGCAGGGCGGCTGCGAACGCGCCGCCCGGCCGCCACTTGCCGAAGATCAGGGCCGCGAGCGCGATGAAGCCGCGACCCTCCGTCATGTTCTGGTTGAAGGAGTGCACGAAGCCGATCGAGAGGAACGCCCCGCCCATCGCCGAGAGCATCCCCGAGAAGGTGACGGCCGCGTACCGCACCTTGAAGACGTCGATGCCGACCGTGTCCGCGGCGCGCGGGTGCTCGCCGACCGAGCGGAGCCGCAGCCCCCACGGCGTCCGGAAGACGAACAGGTACGTGAGGATCAGCAGGACGAACGAGATCCAGACCAGCAGGTTGAGATCGCCGAACGCCTGCGCGAAGAAGTTGCTCGAGCTCGAGATGCTGATGTTCGGGATCTGCTCCGCGTTCTTCAGGTCGGGCGTGCCGTTCGAGCCGTAGATGTCGATGAAGAGGTAGCCCGTGATCCCGAGCGCGAGGAAGTTGATCGCGGTGCCGCCGACGATCTGGTCGGAGCGCAGATGGATGGCGAAGATGCCGTAGATGAAGGCGAGCAGGCCGCCCGCCCCCATCGCGACGAGCAGCCCGAGGAACCAGTTGCCGGTGACGACCGAGCCCCAGATGCCGAAGAAGCAGCCCATCAGCATCATCCCCTCGAGGCCGATGTTGACGACGCCGCTCCGTTCGGAGTAGAGGCCGCCGATCGCCGCGTACGTGAGCGGCGTCGCGTAGACGAACATCGACGCGATCAGCGGGCCCCAGACGACGGCGGTGTGGAGATCGGTGCGGCCGGCATGCTCGGCGAGCAGCCCGAGCGCGACGGCGAGGCCGCCCGCCGCGATCGCGCCCCACCCGAGCCGGCGCTGCCCGAAGGTGATCGTCGCGGCGCCGGCCGCGGCGGCCACGACCGCGAAGACGATCGGGACGACGGGCGACGAGATGGCCACGGGCGGCAGCGTCAGCCAGTAGCCGAGCACCGCGAGGCCGATGCCGCCGGCGCCGACGAGCTTCGCCGTGCGCTCCGAGACGGCCGGCAGCCGTTCGGCCGCGAGCGTGCTCACGTCGTCGTCACCGCCGGTCGGCCGGGCCGGAGCCTGCGGCGCTGGTTCCAGAGCCAGAGGACGAGGACGTCGGCACCGACGAAGAGCACGACGAGCCCCTGGATGATCAGCGTCAGGTTCGAGGCGAGGTCCGGGCGGAAGACGGACGGATCGAGGTGCCGTGTCGACGTGCCGCTGAAGAGCGCGCCGAAGAGCAGGCCCGCGAACAAGACGCCGACCGCGGTGTTCCGCCCGAGCAGCGCGACCGCGATCGCGAGGAAGCCGATCTGCGACGCCTGGACGTCGTTGACGTCGACGCGGAACTCCCAGCCGAGCACGTCGATCGCGCCGGCGAGGCCGGCGAAGAGGCCGGCGATGCCCATGGCGACGACGTAGTTCCGGGCGACGCCGATGCCGCCGTAGCGGGCGGCCTCGGGGTTGAGCCCGACGGCGCGTACCTGGTAGCCGAGCGTCGTGCGGTTGGGCGTCACCCAGTACGCGACGAGCGCCGCCAGTGCGATGAAGAAGCCGACGTGCAGCCCCTGCAGGAGCGGGTTCCCCCAGA